>NZ_FQVH01000001.1:0-57514 GCF_900129075.1 Caldanaerobius fijiensis DSM 17918 | reverse complement strand
TCAATCGGACCATTATGGAATTGAAATGAAAACATGTATCGATATTGATACACTTGAATATAGCAGTTTCAATCGGACCATTATGGAATTGAAATCAGGCTGCAGGTGCAGGCCTTAGGTTCAGCCTCGTTTCAATCGGACCATTATGGAATTGAAATGGAATTTATTTCTAAACTTTTTGTACTCCTTTGGTGTTTCAATCGGACCATTATGGAATTGAAATTATCTGCCGAAAAGCCTTCCGATGAATTCATACATTTGTTTCAATCGGACCATTATGGAATTGAAATTTTACAAAAACCGCTAAGAATTCATCTATTGTTTTTGCGTTTCAATCGGACCATTATGGAATTGAAATTGCCTCCGGCGAAGGATAAGAAGGTAAAATGTGCGGTTTCAATCGGACCATTGTGGAATTGAAATCACGGATACTGCTTTTGGAACACAGCTACGCCGTGCTCGTTTCAATCGGACCATTATGGAATTGAATTTTGACGACGAAGCAATCCACCGCACGTGGATATTTCGTTTCAATCGGGCCATTATGGAATATTAAACAAAAGGTAGTAGTTGTAATTTCCATATACAACAGCGTTTAGGTGGAGTGAGGCGTGTCACTAAAGTTGTCAGGGTTGGTATTTATTCCACACATGGTTTGCAGCTAATACATCGCTAATGTCTGGAATAGTAGTCGGAGTTTGATTAAAGGCATTAAATTGTTTACTAAAAAAAAATCACTTACCTATAGAAAGGTAAGTGATTACATGTTTTTGACAACTTGTTTTTTGTAGCTGTGAATAACTACTATAATCTGCTTCGATATTGGTTTTAATGCGCCTGGCAGGAATTGAACCCGCGGCCTTTTGGTCCGGAGCCAAACGCTCTATCCACTGAGCTACAGGCGCGATGCTTATTTTAAGACTTCATTTTTTGCTTTGCTAACATTACTTATTATAACATATTATAATTACTTATTATAACATATTATAACATATTTATGATAAAATTTCACCTTCTCCTGACCGAAATCTGAGGATTCAAAAGATCATATCCTAAATCCTGCAAAAAGAAGTATTTATTGTAATCAAATTGTTTCATCTATAGGAATGTATTATAATAATGAGGTATTTATGAATTCTTATATAGGAGTGAGAGAGATATTTTATGAAAAAATACGACGCAATAGTTATAGGAGGAGGACCAGCGGGTCTCTTTGCTGCAATAAACTTATCTGGAGGAAGTAGAAGTGTTCTCATTCTGGAGAAAAATCAAAAGCCGGGTAAAAAGCTTTTATTGACAGGAGGAGGACAATGCAATTTAACCCATACAGGAGATGTATCTGAGTTATTGAAGCACTATGGAGATGGTGCAAAATTCTTAAAAACTGCACTATTCAGCTTTTCTAACACGGATCTTATGCATTTTTTTAATAAAAGGAAACTTAAACTTATAACTGAAGAAGATGGAAAAGTCTTTCCGGCATCAAAAAAAGCAGAAGATGTATTAAATGTACTTTTAAGAGAGTGTGATAAAAATGGTGTAGAGATAGAGTGCGGTACACCAGTAAAACACGTTGAAAAGAGTGATGATGGCTTTTATATTTTTACTGATATTAAAAAATATCTAGGCAAAAATCTTATAATAGCTACCGGCGGCATGTCGTATCCAAAAACGGGTTCCACGGGAGATGGCTATGCTTTTGCAAAATATTTTGGACATACCATAAACCAAGTAAGGCCAGCATTGACTCCTTTGTATGTTAAGGATTTTGTCTTGAAGGATTTGGCTGGCATTTCTTTTGAGGATTTGTGTCTTTCATTGTGGAGGGATGGCAAAAAAGTAAGAGAGTTTTCAGGAGACGTCCTTATAACTCATAGAGGAATATCTGGGCCGGGCGTGCTTAACAATTCCAAATATGTGGATGCTGGCGATGTTATAAAAATTAATTTTATGAATACCAATCCCGAAAGATTCAGAGCTGATTTTGTTGAGACTGTGGCTAAAAACGGTGGGTTAACTGTAAAAAGTATTTTAAGGAAATATCCAATACCGAGAAGATTAGCGGATAAGATTTTACAGTTGGCTGGTATCCCTGATGAAATGACATGCGCAAACCTTAAGAAAGAATACAGAAAAAGGCTTGTTGAGATGCTGACTGAATTTCCTATAGAAGTAGAAAAACCAGGAGATTTTAATGTGGCAATGATCACTAAAGGTGGGATTTCTTTAAGGGAAGTAAAGCCAACCAGCATGGAGTCTCGCCTTGTAAAGGGATTATACTTTGCAGGAGAGATACTGGATATAGATGGAGATACAGGCGGCTATAATTTACAAGCGGCATTTTCTACAGGATACCTTGCTGCTCGCTCTATATTACAAAATACACATGAAATTATGTTATAATTATTAAAGTACCTCTGCTTTAGAATTAGGGAGAAAATGTAATAAAATGTATAAATATGAGGAGCGGATATTTATGAACATCAAAAAATGGTTAGTCTTTTTATTATCCATATTGATAATATTGAGTTTGTCTGGATGTATGTCTTCAGATATAGGCCATAACAGAGATGTGCAAGATACCCATTTCACTTTGGAACAAGATACAGGTGTTCAGAATAAAAATGACCTGATAGTGAGTTTTATTGATGTAGGGCAGGGTGATAGTATATTGGTACAGGCACCATCAGGTAAAAATATGCTTATAGATGCAGGAGTACCCGAAGCCGGGGAGAAAGTTGTATCGTATCTTAAAAGCAGGGGGGTGAATAATATAGATATTCTTATAGCCACGCACCCTCATAGTGATCATATAGGTGGACTGCCTGAAGTTATATCGTCGTTTTCCATAGGTGAAATTTACATGCCTAAAGTAAGCAACAATACATATTCGTTTGAAAAATTATTAAATTCAATAAAGCGTAAGGGATTAAGGGTCAAAACCGCTAGAGCTGGAATAGTTTTAAACATGGGAAAAGGCATAGATGCAACCATGCTGGCACCGAATAGTGCCTATTATGAAGATCTCAACAATTATAGTGTTGTAATAAAATTGAGATATGGCAATACTGCTTTTTTATTTACAGGTGACTCTGGAACTGTATCAGAAAGAGAGATGCTGAAAGCAGGGTATGACCTTAGCGCGGATGTCATGAAAGTTGGGCATCATGGAAGCGCATATTCTACTTCCATGGATTTTTTAAATGCTGTAAATCCTCGATATGCTGTTATATCCGTTGGGAAAAATAATGACTATGGACATCCCGCTAGAGTTACATTAAATAAGCTTAGAGCACATCATGTGACAGTTTATCGAACAGATGTGAATGGAACAATTATTGCTATCAGTAATGGAAATAATATCTCTTTTCATTTCACTAAGATGTATTGAAGATGTGAAGGTTTTATGTTAAGATTATGCTAAATGTGGTAGGAGTTGAGATTAATTATGTTAGAATTGTTCATAGTTATTTTGATTATAGTGATTGACCAGGTATCAAAATATTTTGCAAGAATCTATTTAAGGCCAGTTAAGACTATTCCCGTTATTGATAATTTTTTTCACCTTACATATGTAGAAAATCGCGGTGCGGCTTTTGGAATATTGCAGAATCAATTATGGTTTTTTATCGTAATTACTATTATGGTGGGATTTGCGTTGATTTATATGATGATTTCTATGCCGGAGAAAAATAAGCATATTAAACTTATTTTAGCTATGATATTGGGTGGGGCTATAGGCAATTTTATAGACCGCATAAGGCTGGGATATGTAGTAGATTTTTTGGACTTTAAGATATGGTCTTATATTTTTAATGTAGCTGATTCATTTATAGTAATAGGTGCAATATTACTAGGTGGTATAATGTTATTAAGGAAGGAAAATCAATGAGCCAGGATACATTTGATGTATATAATTTGCAGGCTGAGGCTGAAAATATAAGACTTGATGCTTTTTTGAGTACAAAAATTGATGGGGTATCGCGTTCATATGTAAAAAAATTGATAGATGAGGGTTATGTGAAGGTAAATGGACATGTAGTTAAGCCGAGTTATAAGGTTAAAAAAGGTGATGATATTTCAGTCTGTATACCAGAGCCCCAAGAATTAAAAATAGAACCTGAGGCTATACCGCTGGATATTTTGTATGAAGATAGTGATATTATTGTTATAAACAAGCCGCAAGGCATGGTGGTACATCCAGCGCCGGGGAATTACCATGGCACGCTTGTTAATGCATTGCTTTACCACTGCGGAGATAATCTGTCAGGTATAAACGGGATTATAAGGCCGGGGATTGTGCACAGGCTTGATAAGGATACATCTGGTGTTATATTGGCAGCTAAGACCAATAGCGCTCATTTAAAATTGGCACAGCAGATAAAAAATAGAGAGATAAAGAAGATATACAATGCCATTGTCTTTGGGAACATAAAGGAAGAAAATAACACTATCAACGCCCCGATTGGAAGACATCCTGTCGAGAGAAAAAAGATGGCCGTAGTAGAGGATGGGAGAAGTGCTGTAACACACTATCGTGTATTAGAGAGATTCGGCGAGTACACATATGTAGAAGCGAGGATCGAGACAGGAAGAACTCATCAGGTGAGGGTACATTTCGCGTATATAAAGCATCCCATATTAGGTGATACCACTTATGGTCCTAAAAAACAGCCCTTTAACTTAAAAGGCCAGGTATTACATGCGAGACTTTTGGGTTTTGTGCATCCTGCTAAAAATGAGTATATGGAAATAGAAGCTCCATTGCCGGATTATTTTGAAGAATTATTGCATAAGCTGCGAAGAACCTGTGGATCAAATAATTTTATAAGTGGGGGTAATGGCAGTGAAGGTATACAGGGGCATTAGTGCATCTCCGGGAATTGCCTTGGGTTGTGTTTATGTTTATTCCCATAAAGACATAGATAAATATTCGTATAAGCCTTTGAATCCTAGGGCTGAGCTTAAAAGATTTGAGACGGCATTGAAGATTTCAAAAAAGCAGATAAAAAAACTTAATAGCAAGATTTCTAAGCATTTGGGAGAAGAAGATTCCAGGATAATAGATATCCAGATGCACTTTTTAGAGGATGAGGTGTTTATTGGTGAAGTAACACAGCTTATAAGTACAGGTATGTCTGCTGTTGAGGCGGTAAAGAAGGTTTTAAAAGAGTATGAAGAAACGCTTTTAAAGAGCGGTGATGAGTATTTCAAAGAGCGTTGTATAGATATAAGGGATATAGGTTACAGGATAATAAGTAATATACTGGGAATAAAAAATGAGTTAGGTTCTTTGGATAAGAATGTCATATTGGTAGCAAATGACCTTACGCCGTCGGACACAGCGCAGCTGGACAAATCAAAAATACTCGGAATAATAACGGATACAGGTGGTTTGACATCACATACAGCTATACTGGCAAGGGCGCTTGGCATACCAGCGATCGTTGGTTTGAAAGATTTTTCATTAAAGGTACATGAAGATGACGAAGTTATTATCGATTCTGAAAATTCTATTGTAATATTGGAGCCGGATGAAGCTACGAAGGCAGAGTACCTGAGGAAAAAACAAGCATACGAAAATAAAAAACAAGAGATATTAGTTCTCAAAGATGTAAAAGCAGTAACAAAAGATGGTGTGCAGGTGACAATCGATGCTAATGTAGGCACTCCAGAAGAAGTTGCAAAAGCACTAGAGTATGGTGCTGAAGGGATAGGCCTTTTAAGGAGTGAGTTTTTGTATATAAATAGATTTGATTTTCCTTCGGAAGATGAACAATTTGAAGCATACAGGTATGTAGTTCAGACAATGAAAGGCAAACCTGTAACTATAAGGACTTTTGATATTGGAGGCGACAAGGATTTTCCATATATAGATTTAAAGAGAGAGAACAATCCGTATCTAGGAATGAGAGGTTTGCGATTTAGTTTGGCAAATATTCCTGTATTCAAAGCACAGCTTAAGGCAATACTGAGAGCCAGTGCATATGGACCGGTTGGCATGATGTTTCCCATGGTTTCGGATGTAAGAGAAGTGATTGCATGTTTAGATATCGTCAACGACGTAAAAAAGGAATTGATTGATGAGAGAAAAGATTTTGATAGGAATGTAAAAATAGGTATAATGATAGAGGTGCCTTCAGCAGCGTTAACTATAGATAGGTTTATAGATTTCGTAGATTTTTTCAGTATTGGCACCAACGATCTCACTCAATATACGTTGGCAGTAGATCGCTCTAATGAGAATGTGGCTGACTATTATATTCCGCTTCATCCATCTGTTCTTAAATTGATCGGCATGGTCCAGGATGTTGTCCAAAAAAGCGGCAAAAAATTGAGTATTTGTGGAGAATTGGCTGCATTTAAAGATGGTATCTTCGCGCTTTTAAAGCAAGGCATAAGGGTATTTAGCATGAGTCCGGTAAGTATTCCTGATGTAAAAAAGTATATAAGTGAAATAACATTGGAGTGATACCAGAAATGAAAAGCGCAGAAATTATAATAAATATACCTAATGGATTTCACGCACGGCCTATTGCTGAATTTATAGCCCTCGCAAAAGAGTATAAATCCCACGTAGAACTTCAATATATGGATAGAAAGGCTAACGGGAGAAGCATACTGAGCATGTTAGCCTTAAGAGTTCCCGATGGCGGAAAGATGAAAATAACAGTAGAAGGCGAGGATGAAGACATCGCCTTTGATGCATTGTGTCAGTTACTAAAAACCTATAATGAATGACTATAGATTTTTATAGATTTAAGGTTGATATCACTTCTTTTAGAGTATTAGCCGAATTTATAAAAGAATTTATTTCATCTTCACTTAAAGGCATTTCCAGTATCCTTTTAACCCCTGTATTACCTACAATTGTTGGAAGGCTTAGGCATATATCTCTTACACCATACTGGCCTTTTAAAAGAGTCGACACGGTGAGTATGGAGTTTTCATCTCTAAATACGCATTCAACAATTCTTCTGACAGCAAGGGCAACTGCATAATATGTGGCGCTCTTTCGTTCGATGATCTTGTATGCGGCGTTTTTTACTTCATCCACAATGGCTTTTTTTTCTGAATCATGGCAACCTTTTTGACAGAAATTGCAATATTCTGTAAAAGGAGACCCTGCTACGTTTGTCAGGCTCCAGGCGGCTACTTCAGTATCCCCGTGTTCTCCGATTATGTATGCATGGACATTTCTGGGGTCAATGCCGCAAAGCCTTCCTAGGAGGAATTTGAATCGAGAACTGTCCAGCACAGTACCGGAGCCAATGACTTGATTTTCCGGGAGGCCAGATACTTTTAATGTCACGTATGTCAGTATGTCTACAGGGTTTGTAACTATCAGGTAAATGGCTTTGTCATTGTATTTAAGCAATTTTGGTATCATGTCTTTAAAAATGGCTGTATTTTTTTTAACCAGGTCTAACCGTGTTTCACCTGGTTTTTGGTTTGCCCCTGCTGCTATAATAATCATTCCTGCCTCACTACAAGCGGAATAGTCGCCATTGTATATATTTGCTGGTGGGATAAAAGCCATTCCGTGATTCAGGTCCATGGCTTCACCCTCTGCCTTTTTAGCGTTTATGTCGATAAGGGCGATTTCAGGAGCTATACCGCTTATAGATAATGCAAAAGCTGTGGTTGAACCTACAAATCCGGTTCCAACTATTGCAATTTTGTGTGATGCTATTGCATCCATTCTTAACACCTCTTACATTCTTTTTTAATTATTTTACCTTGTTATAGTGAAAATTATTGATGAGACAAGCCCTGCACACTCGTGAATTTATTCATGAGTAAGGGGCTATTGTTTTACATATGTAACATATACATTCTATTATAGATATATATAAGAATAATCAGCAAAATCACTACACATATGTTATAATGGGATAGGGTGAAAAATATGGCAAATGTGTATCATGGTAGAGGGTATGTATATTCTATACAATGGAAACTAACAAAGATCATACACTTACTAATAGAATGTTCTTCCCAACATTACATTTCAAATATCATAAAAGCCTTAAAAGGAGTAAGTGCAAGACGATTATTTCAAGAATATCCCGAAATTAAATTACATTAATTCTCAAAAAGAGAGATGAGATTATGGGAGAAACAATAAAAACGGTTAAGCTTAAGCTGTTTAAACCAAACAAGGGTAAAGTGGATTATCTTTCTGAGACGAAGAAAAAATGCGATGAAGCTTTGGACTTTTTCATTAACCTCATTATGAACAATAGTCAAGTGTTAGAAGATAAGTATCCTCTACGCGCAGTAGAGTCATTATGTATAAGGACAAAGGAAAGACAAGATACCGTAGTAGATTTTTACAAAGAATTTCCTGATTTCCCATCGGTAACAAAACGAGCAATAATAAACACTGCAATTGGTATGGTAAGAAGTTATCTTTCCAATTTAAAAGCGTGGGAAAAATCACCTAAAACTGAAAGTAAGCCAGCAATTCCCAAAGCGTCCTCAATGCCAACGTTCTATAAAGAAGACTATTCGATGGAATTTAAAGATATTAAAAATCAGTTTATCAAGTTAAGAATATATAACGGAGAAAAGTGGACATTTGTTAATTATCCTGTTAAGTTTACAAAACAGTTTCTCGACCTATACGCAGAAAACGAAAAAGCAAAGGAATATAACAAAAAGCGTACTCGATACAGAAAACAGCTAAAACTGCTGGGGTTGGACAGTAAGCAGATAAAAGAGATAATGAAAAATTACCCAGCTAATCCATACTTGGAGTGTTTATCACCGTCGTTGAGCTGGAATGAGCGAAAGAAAGAATGGTATATCTGTTTTCCATTTAAGAAAGAGATTAAAGTAGACAAAATAGAGGATCAAATAAAAAAAAGGAAATATCAAAAGGACGCTGGCTGTAGATCTTGGCTTACATCATACGGCGGTTATAACGATTATGGAAGGCAATAAGCTAATACATGCGGAATTCATCGATACAAACAACATAGATGAAATAAGATATAAACGTTTAATTAAGATAACACAGCATCAGAGATTATCGGGTAAACCAACGAAAGGGGTACATTCAGACAAAAAGCTGTGGAAATCGATACACAACATGAACAACGATACTGCACATAAAGTGTCAAGAAAGATAGTCAACCTTGCGACAGCTTATAACTGCTCAGTAATTATCTTTGAAAAATTAAGTGGTTTCAAAGCAGAGAAAAAACAATCGAGAGCGAAGAAACTCAATCTGAAGCTTAACTACTGGATGTACGGGAAAATAATCGAATATACAAAGTATAAGGCATATGCAGAAGGAATACTTACAGTAGAAGTCAATCCGTTCATGACAAGCCAGATATGCTACAGAAATGAGTTAGCGGGTGAGAGGTTCTCACCAGCGGATATAAAAGGCAAATCGTTGATCATGTTTTCTGATGGAAGCATACTCAATGCAGATTTTAACGGCAGTATGAACTTACACAGAAAGTTTTGGGGAACATTTCCGTCGTTGAAAGGTAGAAAAATCAAAGAAGAAAGAAAAGAAATTAAAAAGGAGATAGAAAGATTTATCAACAAAACCCTACAGCAATGCAGGGTAGCACATATACAAGACACGGTTGCATGAATAGGGTTGGTGTATTGTGTGTTATGCAGCATGTGACCTGCTGTGGACTGGAGAATTGGGGCGTGGCACCTACGGTACCGCACCTGTAGATTAGGCAGTACCCAATTCTCATACCCGGAGGGAATTAGGAATCCTGAATCTACCGGGATACAACACGGAAGGCATCATGTTAGTCCTGTACCTGAAGGGGCAGCCTAAACCGCAACCGGGCGTAAGCCGAAAGACTACATAATTCCCGGGGATGACCACCAATGAGGTCGAGGGGAGACGAAGCCCTCGACTTCAGTCGTGGGAGGAGTCACTATTGACACTCAAAAATATATCTGTTATGATAAAATTTAATTAATAATTTTTTTATATTTTTGGAGGTGCGTCAATTGAAGATATATTTAAATGGGGAGTTTGTTGATAAGCAAGACGCTAAGGTATCGGTATTTGATCACGGTTATCTCTATGGAGATGGAGTATTCGAGGGTATTAGAGCCTATAACGGTGTTATCTTCAGGCTCGATGAACATATAGATAGATTATACTATGGTGCAAAGGCCATAATGCTGGACATTCCCTTAAGTAAAGAGGAAATGAAAGCAGCTGTTGTAGAGACCGTAAGGCGTAATAATCTTTATGATGCGTACATAAGGCTTGTAGTTTCAAGGGGCGAAGGCGATTTGGGGCTGGACCCGCGCAAATGTCCCAGGCCAACAATTGTTATAATAGCTGACTCCATACAGCTTTATCCGAAAGAATTGTATGAAAAGGGCATGAAGGCTATGACTACATATATGAGGAGGAATTCTCCTGCAGCACTAGATCCTCAGATAAAGTCATTGAATTATCTCAATAACATTTTGGCTAAACTGGAGGCCAATAGGTGCGGTTATGCCGAAGCTATATTTTTGAACGATAGAGGCTATGTAGCGGAATGCACGGGCGACAATATATTTATAGTAAAAGATGGGGTTCTGATAACGCCGCCTGTTACTATAGCAGCTCTGGGTGGCATAACGCGAAAAACCGTTATAGAAATTGCAGAACAGATAGGGATAAAGGTGGAAGAAAGGGAGTTTACCCTTTACAACCTGTATAATGCTGATGAATGCTTCTTGACAGGTACAGCAGCAGAAGCTATACCTGTTGTAGAGATAGATGGAAGGGTGATTGGCGACGGCAAGCCCGGCCCAATAACAAAAAAGATTCTTCAAGAATTTGCAGAGATAGTGGACAAAAAAGGTACAAAAGTATACGAATAAAGAGAGTGCAAAAAAAGAGCACGAAAACGTGCTCTTTTTTAAATTTTCAAAAAAATAAATTCATTTTTTTAAAAATATGTGATATAATAATAAAAAAGGCGTAGGAATAAAATCTTGTTAAACGTTTTCCTGAAGGAGGGGATAGAGTGAAAACAGTGGTGGCTTATTTTAATTCGGTGTTTAATGCTCAAAGAGCCATGGGTCTACTCAAAAAAGCAGGTTACGATATGGTTAATATAGACATAATGGATTTCGAATCCGATTTGTGGGGAAGTATATCTCAGTTAGTATTAAAATCTTCATTGAGCAACAGATACGATGTTGGAACTATAACTGACTCAGATCCTATGGATGATTTATCATCAGGTATATACGGAGAGTTAAGCGATTCCAATATAAAACTGGTGGTAACCTTTGATGATGAGGATGATTCATCAGTAAAGAGGATTATAAAAGAGAATGGTGGAATTATTTAAATAGAAAAAGAAGGAAAATATTGTTTTGTGTAGAATGTATTTATTACGAAAACGAAAGAGGGGGTAGCAATTATGGTCAACGCAGAAGATGAAGTTATATTAAAGCAAATATATTCAGTATTAGATGATATTAAAAGTAATATAGAAAGTGATCCATATTTATATGGAACCTATAGAAAAGATATTGAAAATGAAAATATCGCGTTTGAGACAAATGACCCTATAAGAGAGAGCATTGCAAATGATATAATCTACATTTATAAAAAAATATCGGAAGCGACATTATATGACAAAATTATTTATTGAAAAAAAATGTGAAAGGCTGGTATTATTTATAAGTGGTCAAGTGATAGTGTTAGTATTTAATGTATTAATAATACAGTTATTGTAAAATATTATTAAATATTATTAAAAAATAAGGAGCTATAAAGGAGTTAGATCGATGGATGAACTACAGCTTAAAAAAGAGATTGCCAATTTAAGAGAGGAACTGGATAAGTTTATATCCGGTCCTAAAGACAAAGAATATTCAAGAAGGTTGTTGCAGTTAAGTCAAAAATTGGACGCATTAATTATGGCATATTACAAACAGTATAAGGGGAAATTATACAGTTAACAAGGGGGTAGAAACATTTTGCATATAACGATATTGGGCAACAATGGGCCATTTGCAGGTCCGGGTAAGGCGTGTTCAGGATACCTTATAGAAGAAGGGGATACTTGCCTGCTTATAGATCTCGGTAACGGAGTTCTTGAAAGGTACCTGTCGCTTAGGAAATTAGAGGATATAAATGCAATCATCTTGTCGCACCTGCATAATGACCACATAGGTGATATGTTTATTTTGAGGTACGCCTTAGAGCTTAGCGGTATAACAAACGTTCCTGTTTATATTCCTGAATCGCCAGATGGGATAATACAGTCGCAAAATGTAAAAGGCGTATTTGACTTGAGACCCATCAATGCTCTGACGCGATTTGGCAATATAGAGTTTAAGACGATGAGGACCATACATCCTGTAGAGACCTATGCCATATCCTTTAAATGCAGTGGTAAGAAATGCACATATACCTCCGATACGTCTTATTTTGAAGAGCTGAAGGAGTTTGCCATGGGTTCTGATATCCTCATATGTGAGTCAGGGCTGCTAAGAAACCAAAAGAAGGAAGATTCTGTACACCTAACGGCTTATGAGGCAGGCTGTATAGCCAGGGATGCACGGGTAAAATCGTTGTACCTTACCCACTTTTACCCTTTTCAAGATCCGAAGAGATATCTGGAAGAGGCCAGGGAAGTATTTAAGGATTCTTTCATTGCAGGGGATTTCTTGAGGCTTGAAGTCTAAAGTACTTTTTGACAGGCCTCTTGTTATCCCCAGCTTGCTTTTATGCGCCGGTATTGTGATAGGAAGATATCTATCCCATCCTGTTATTTTTTTGTGGAGTGTTTTTGCATTATTTTTTTTCTATGCTCTTTATCGCTATTATTATATTTTGCTTGCTCTTTTTCTGGCTTTTGGTGCATATGTAAGCAGTAGAGCGCTATCTGTACCATCGGATTATCTCTCGCTGGCAGGCACAAATGTTAATATAAGAGGATACATAGTTACACAGCCGCTCTATAGGCCTCAAAAAGTTTCGTTTGATCTAAAGCCTTATAATGTAAATACAGAGCAAAAAATACGGATAAACATGTACAGCAACTCAAACTTTCTGCCTGATTTAAAGTACGGTGATATACTGGATGTAAAAGTAAAAGTAAAGTTGCCGCGTGGAAGAACCAATCCTTTTGGTTTTGATTATAGCCTGTATTTAAAGAAAAATGGTGTATATGCCATAGGTTCAACAGATATTAATGGCTATAAAAGAATAGGTAAAAGGGATATGGGCTTTTTAGGATTAGCTATGGGGATAAAAGATAAGCTAAATGGAACGATCCATGCGTGCATGGATAACCCCTATTCTGATTTATTATCAAGTATGCTCCTGGGCTATGATTTTAGAGATGAAGATGTTATCGAGTCTTTTTCTACTAGTGGCGTAATGCATATTCTGGCCATATCGGGCTTTAATGTAGGTATCATTTTTAGTGCAGTATTTTTTATGGCAAAACCGATAAAGGATGTATATATTAAAAATACTATAGCTATTGTAGTTCTTTTGATTTATTTATTTTTAGTGGGTTTTTCTCCATCTATGCTCAGGGCTGCATTAATGGCTATTATATTTTTGATAGGTCAATTTTTTAAAAGACAGGCTGATTCCTTAAACTCATTATCTGCAGCAGCCATCCTCCTTTTAATAATAAATCCGCTGAGCCTTTTCGATGTAAGTTTTCAGCTTTCTTTTGTGGCGACGGCGTCTTTAATCCTCTTTTATCCGACAGTATATAAGTACTTGCGCTCATTGCCCATTTCTGAGAATATCAGTTCACTGATGGCAATGACCATATCTGCACAGCTAGGGGTTTTGCCTTTTCTTGTATATTATTTTCATAAAATTTCTATAATATCTATTTTGGCAAATGTTGTGGTAGTTCCTTTTGCGGCCTTTTTAATACCATTAGGCTTTTTACTGATTCTGACGTCTTTTATACCTGCTGTATCAGCTTTTTTGACAATGCCATTGGTAGGTATAATCTACTATGTATTGAGGGTCACAGATTTCCTCTCAAATCTACCTTACGCTGCCATTACAGTGCCTTTTCCAGGTTTTATATGGATAGGTTTGTACTACTTGTTTTTATTCAGGTTTACTGATATCATAGAGTTTGATGCGAGGTATACCATAGCCAGCATGATATTAGCTCTGGCGTTGTTTATACAGCAATTTTATATACCAGGACCGCTTACAATATCATTTATTGACGTTGGACAGGGGGACAGCATATTAATCGTTACGCCCCACAAACATTCACTTTTGATTGATGGAGGTAGACTTGACACCAGGACAGGATTTGATGCAGGCAAAGCTATTGTAGAACCATATCTTTTGATGAATGGAATAGGTAAGCTGGATGCCGTAATTGCAACCCATCCCGATGCAGATCATATGGGAGGATTGCTCACAGTGGTAAGGGATATGCCTGTAAAAAGTGCTATTGTGTATCAAAAGTGTGATGATAGTTTATCCTCAGCTTTTTATGACGCTTTAAGAGACAAAAGAGTGCCGATAAAATATCTGCATAGAGGCTACAAAATACATATTGACGGCGTTACACTTGAGGTGTTAAATCCGCCGCAGCCTACCCCGTTTGAAAATGATAACGACAATTCACTGGTTTTCAGGCTTTTGTATAAAAAGGCTTCGATTTTGCTGACAGGTGATATGGGATTAGATGCGGAAAAAGACCTTGTAGCTGACAGTATTGATTTGAAAGCTGATGTATTGAAGGTATCCCATCATGGCAGCGCAACAGCCGGTTCTCAGGAGTTTGTCCAAGCAGTTGGTCCTTTGGTTTCGATAATTTCGGTAGGTGAGAACAATTATGGACATCCATCAAAGATTGTTCTGGAAAGGCTTAAAAACACACGGATATTTAGGACAGATATGAATGGTGCTATAGTTTTAAAAACCGATGGAGAAAGATATTATATAAGGCCTTTTTTAAGGCGGTGAGGTGGTGGAAACATGTTTTTGAAAGAGCTAAATAAGCTGGCAGAAAACGTAAAAAACGGCTTTTTCCTGTTGGCAGGTGAAGAAGACTATCTTATAGATTTGTTTTTGCAAAAAGTCCAAGAAAAATATGACCAGGTCAACGTCAGCACTTTTCGAGAAAAAATGAAGGCACAGGATATTATAGACGCATGCGATACAGTACCTTTTTTTTCGCAAAATAAATTGGTGATCGTGAGAGATTCTGTAGATGACGAGCAAAAGCTGGCTGATTATATACAGGATATTCCATCATTTACGTGCCTTATTTACGTTAAAAAAGACATAGATAAAAGGACAGGATTTTATAAAGCTGCAAAGAGATATGGTGTGATATATGAGTTTAACAAATTAAAGGCTTATGAACTGGAGAGATGGTTAGTAGATTACGCAAGAGAAAAAAACATTCGATTGGAAGAAAGAGCGGCGTCCTATCTTACTCAAATGGTATCAGATCTAAGGGATGGCGTAAATTGTATCGATGTATTGGTATCTTATGTATATCCAGGTAAGGAGATAGGCCTTCAAAATGTAAAAGATTTTTATGGAAGACTTATTGATGACAATATCTTTGATTTTATTGACAGCGTGCAGGCAGGGAATGGTGGTTCTATAAAGAATTTAAATGATCTAATAGTAAAAGGCGTAAATCCCTTGTATATTTTATCCATGTTAGAGTGGCAGTACAGGTTGCTCATAAAAGCACGGCTTCTCTTAAATCAAAGCGTTCAGAACGTGCCCGAGAGATTAGGTGTTCACAGATACGCAGCTGAAAAGATTGTGAATATAGCTAAAAAACACAAAATGGATTATTTTGTACGAGGCATGAGGTTGTGCCTTGAGGCAGAGCAGGATATAAAAACAGGGGCAATAAAAGATGAATTAGCTATCGAGATATTAGCTGCCAGGCTTGTAAGCGCGCAAAAGTAAAAAGCGTACACTGTACGCTTTTTCTTATGCGCTGGTGCTTTCTGCGCTAGCGCTAAGTACCTTATTTAACTTAGAAGCTAATTTTGACTTTTTATTAGCGGCATTGTTTTTGTGCAAAACACCTTTTGTAACGGCTTTATCTAAAACCCTAACGGCATTTTTAAACGCCTCGGTAGCCGCTGTTACATCGCCAGAGTTTAATTTGCTCATAAAATCTTTTATAGCTATTTTTACCGCGTTTTTTACCCTTCTATTCCTTAAAGTCCTGACTTTGGTTATTTTAATTCTTTTCTTTGCTGATTTTGTATTCGCCAAAAAATTCACCTCCCTTGCCTTTTGAACAAGTGTATTTTATCATTTTAAAACTTTTTTTGCAATAGGAATGAATAAAAACAATATATTTGTCAATTATAGCATTAGGGAGGTGAAGTAATGCTAGGAGCTATTGTGAGATTTATTGTTTCAGCATTGGTGCTGTTAGTAATATCATATCTTTTACCCGGATTCAGGGTTGCAGGCTTTTGGGGTGCACTGATAGCAGCGGTCGTAATTGCGGTTTTAGGATGGGTTGTAGAGAGCATATTTGGCGATAAAATATCTCCACAAAGAAGGGGAATAGTAGGTTTTCTGGTCGCGGCGGTTGTGATTTATGCATCACAGTTTATTGTACCTGGTGCGATTAGCGTTTCTATATGGGGTGCTTTAATAGCTTCATTGGTTATAGGAATAGTAGATGCCTTTGTTCCCACGGAGTTGAGGTGATTAGATGGTTGATCTGAGAAGGACGGATCTCGCTATTGAAAGCCGTGAACTTTATAAAAGTGATTCGGGTCGAGAGGTACCAGGTGTAGAAGTTGATCAAGAAAAATTGGAAAACATCACCATAACTCGTGTAAATATCTTTGATCCACAGGGCAGCATGACAATGGGTAAACCAATGGGCAATTATATAACGCTGGAAATACCCGATATGAGGATGGGGACACCGGAATTCAATCATTATGTGTCCAGGATACTTTCAATAGAGTTGAATAGACTCATGAGGAGATTCCCAATTCACAATGTGTTGGTTGTAGGATTGGGCAACTGGAATGTGACGCCAGATGCTCTTGGACCTAAAGTGGTATCCAGAGTGGTTGTTACAAGACATGTATTTGAATTTGCTCCCGAAGAAGTAAAACCTGGTATGTTGTCTGTAAGTGCCATAGCTCCTGGTGTTTTGGGCATTACCGGGATTGAAACGGCTGATATAATAAAAGGCGTTGTAGATAGGATAAAACCGGATTTAATCGTGGCTATCGATGCTTTAGCTTCCAGGAGCACAGCGAGGGTTGCGTCCACTATTCAGATTTCAGATACAGGCGTAAGCCCGGGGGCAGGTATAGGCAATAGGCGTACGGCACTTGACTATAGTACACTGGGTATACCTGTGATAGCACTGGGCATACCAACGGTAGTGGATGCCGCCACTATGGCCAATGATACTATAGATCTTTTGATAGATTCGCTTATAAAGGCTACACCTCAAAATAGCCAGTTTTATCAGCTGCTAAAAGATTTAAATAGGGATGAAAAATATAGCCTTATAAAAGAAGTTATTTCGCCGTATGATAACCTTATGGTTACACCGAAAGAAATTGATGAAATGATAGACGATATGGCGGGAATAGTAGCAGAAGGTATAAACATAGCGCTACATTCCAACATGTATCAATAAAAAGTCATAATGTGCCCTTCTTTTTAATATAAATAGAGTAACTCAAAAGAAAAAGAGGGGTGCATTTTATTGTTTATACTCAAATATCGATCGTTATATACATTTTTTGCCATTATCTTATTGCTATTCATCTTGAGTTCTTTACTGTTTTCCGATACAAAAGCTGAAACAAATAATAATGCGGAAATGGACAAGCAGGTGAAGATATCGGAGGTTTTGTTGGATATGGGTATGCCATTACTTCAAGCTGAAAACAAAAAGCACAGTTATGACATCAATTGGGCTTTTATTAGCAAAATGACCTCTATAAGATTAGATCCTGAATTTATTTTATCTTTTCAGATACCTTTACTTAATAACACAAAAAAAATTGCAATAAGTAGCAGTATTGCAAAAGAAAATCAAACAAAATTACAGCCCAAAAAAGAGGTGATTGATGGCGATAAGCTACAAGATAACAATAATAATGTGGAATCTAATCCTGTAGGAAATTTCGATAATTCAAAACCATTGGTGTTAATATACCACACTCACACTCACGAGTCATTTATAGCTACATCTCAATACAAATATATTCCCATTGATAGCGATAGAAGTGATGACAATAATGTAAATGTGGTTAGACTAGGGGAGGAGCTTAAAAAAATTTTAAACGAAAATGGAATAGGTGTGTTGCACGATACAACGGTACACGATGTGCCCTACGAGGGGGCGTATGAAAGATCTATCATCACTTTTAAAAATGATTTAACAAAATACCCGTCGATAAGATTTGCTATAGACCTACATAGAGATGCTTATGGTGAGGTAATGAAAAAAGGTATAACGAAGATACCGGACTTAAATAAACTTCCCAATCCTGATTTCCGGAAAAAATATCTTCTGGAACGGAATGGTCAAAGGTATGCAAAAATCATGTTTGTTATAGGCACCAGGCGAAATCCTTCTGATAAAGAAGATTGGCATAAAAATTATGATTTTGCAGAACAAGTGAGCAATAGGGTCAATGAACTTATGCCTGGCTTAAGTTTGGGCATAGACACCAAGACTTATGCAAGTTATAATCAGCAACTTTTAGATCATGCTGTTCTCATAGAGGTTGGGAGTAATTATAACACATTAGAAGAAGCACTGGCATCAATTAAATACATAGGAAAGGCTTTTTCAGATGTTATAAATTCGATAAACAGATAGAAAAAACAAGGAGGTAAACACATATGAAAAGAGTACAGCGATACATGATGAGAAAACGCATGATAAGACGGTGGTATGCAGTTATACTGGCATTTATAGTAATATTTTTGGCAGGGTTTTTGGTTGTAGACTATAATACCGCTTGGATAATAGAAGGCCATGGAAGAATCAGAGCAATTTCCATAGATATAAGCAATCGTTATATTAATATAGATTTGCTAGGAAACAATATAAAAATACCGTTGTAAATTACGGATCAAAGCAATGGTGTTCAAAACTTATACAGTTGTGATATAATTAATATAATGAAATGATATGGTGTCGTAGGAGGATGAAATTTGTATAGGGAACATATCAGGAATTTTTGTATTATTGCTCATATAGACCACGGGAAATCAACCTTAGCAGATAGATTAATAGAAAAAACTGGTACTCTCACTCAAAGAGAGATGGAAGATCAGGTCCTGGATACTATGGATTTAGAAAGGGAAAGAGGCATTACCATAAAGCTTCAACCTGTTAGACTCATATACAACAGCGAAGATGGACAGGAATATATCTTAAACCTTATCGATACTCCTGGACATGTGGATTTTAACTATGAGGTGTCTAGAAGCCTGGCTGCCTGTGAAGGAGCTCTATTGGTAGTAGATGCATCGCAGGGAATAGAAGCTCAAACCCTTGCCAATTTATATCTGGCACTGGAGCATGATCTAGAGATAATACCTATTATCAACAAAATAGATCTGCCCAGCGCTCAGCCCGACGTGGTAAAGCAGGAGATAGAAGACGTAATAGGGTTAGATGCCAGCGATGCCCTGTTGATATCAGCAAAAGAAGGGATAGGCATTGACGAGGTTTTAAAAGCTATTGTGGAAAAAATACCGCCTCCTGAAGGCGACGAAAATAAACCTCTAAAAGCCCTGGTTTTTGATTCTTACTACGACAACTATAAAGGTGTTATCGCATTTGTCCGGATAAAAGACGGCATGGTGAAACCAGGAACTATTATAAAGATGATGTCAACAGGACGAGAATTTGAGGTCACAGAAGTAGGTACCTTTACGCCGAGTTTAAAGCCACTAAATCAGTTACAGGCAGGAGATGTAGGCTATATCGCTGCTAGCATGAAAGATGTAAGGGATTGCCGTGTAGGCGATACTATAACGGATGCCAAAAATCCTGCCAGCGAGCCTTTGCCTGGCTATAAAAAAGCAACGCCAATGGTCTATAGCGGCATTTATCCTGCGGATACCACCCAGTACGAGGATTTAAAGGATGCCCTTGAAAAGCTTCAGCTAAACGATGCTGCGCTTGTATTTGAGCCGGAAACATCTGTAGCTTTGGGATTTGGCTTCAGATGCGGTTTTTTAGGGTTGTTGCATTTAGAGATTGTACAGGAGCGATTGGAGCGAGAGTATAATCTCAAGCTGATTACGACGGCTCCCAGCGTTATATACAGGGTAACTAAAACTAACGGCGAGGTACTGGAAATATCCAATCCTGTGAACATGCCTAAGCCGCAAGAGATCGAATACATTGAAGAGCCGATAGTTGATGCATCTATCATTGTATCATCAGACTTCGTAGGGCCCGTTATGGACTTATGCCAGGAAAGACGAGGTATATATGTAAATATGAACTATATAGATATCAATAGGGTAATGTTACAGTATAAGCTGCCGCTGAACGAGATCATCTTTGATTTCTTCAATACGCTGAAGTCGAGGACAAGAGGTTATGCATCGCTGGATTATCAAGTTTCAGGTTATCAAAAGTCAGATCTCATAAAATTGGATATCCTGATAAACGGAGAAGTGGTAGATGCCCTTTCTGTAATCGTTCATAAAGATAAGGCTTATGAGAAGGCCAGAAAGATTGTAGAAAAACTCAAAGATTCTATACCGAGACAGCTATTCGAGATACCAATACAGGCGGCTATAGGAAACAAGATAATCGCCAGGGAAACTATAAAGGCTATGAGAAAAGATGTGCTGGCCAAGTGTTATGGCGGCGATGTAACCAGAAAGAAGAAACTCCTGGAAAAACAAAAAGAAGGGAAAAAGCGCATGAGACAGATCGGCAAGGTGGAAATACCTCAGGAAGCTTTTATGTCGGTATTAAAGCTGGAGGATAAAGATTAAAATTGAACGATATAAGCCTTTATATACACATTCCTTTTTGCCTTAAAAAATGTTATTATTGTGATTTTAATTCTTATCCAGGCATGGATGATTTAAAATCCACTTACGTAAATGCCTTGATAAAAGAACTGTATATGTACTCATATAAATTAAAAGGTTATGTAGTAAGGACGGTATTTATAGGAGGCGGTACACCTACCACGTTTACTATCTCACAGCTTTCCCTTCTTTTAAATACCGTTAAGAGTGCATATAATATAGAAAAGGGAGCGGAGATAACCATAGAGGCCAATCCAGGCACGCTTTCTCGAGACATGCTTTATGCTTTATCTTGCCTGGGCGTAAACCGGTTAAGCATAGGTCTACAGGCCGTGCAGGATGATATTTTAAAGTCAATCGGTCGTGTGCACACCTATCGCCAATTTTTAGAGAACTATAATAATGCTTTAGCCTATTTTGACAATATAAATATTGATCTTATGTTTGGGCTGCCTTTCCAGACTGTAGACTTGTGGTTAGAAACCCTTGATACCATTATAGCCCTTAAACCTCAACATTTATCTTGCTATAGTCTCATTTTAGAAGAGCATACACCTATGTACGATATGGTGCGCAAGGGCGTTTATAAATTGCCTGATGAGGAAACCGAGCGACAGATGTACTATGAAGCAAAGAAAAAGCTGAGATCAGCAGGATACAGGCATTATGAGATATCCAACTTTGCGTTACCGGGGTATGAGTGCAGGCACAACATGGTTTATTGGACAGGCGGCCAATATGTTGGCGTAGGGGTAGGTGCCAGCTCATATTACAGCAACATAAGGTATAAGAATGTGGATAGCATAGAAGATTATATCGATAGGGTTTATAAAGATTTACTGCCAATAGATGAATTTGATTATGTTGATAGCCAGCAAATGGTGATATATGCTATTATCACAGGCTTAAGGCTTATTGACGGAATAAACCTCGACGAGTTTAGGCAAAAATATCGCTTTGACATAGAAAAAGAGTATGGCGATGTTATTGAAAAATACAGTGACCTCGATTTGCTGGAAATAAAAAACGGACGCCTCAAATTTACAGAAAAAGGTATAGATGTATCCAATACTGTATTGTGCGATTTTTTAAGATAAATATTGACATTTTGGCTTTTAAGTGATATTTTATAAGCATGAATTAGCACTCTACACAAGAGAGTGCTAATAATGAGAGGTGAGGCCAAATGCAATTGGATGAAAGGAAGGATATGATTTTAAAGGCTGTCGTTGATGGATATATAAAGACAGCCGATCCTGTGGGATCCAGGACAATTGCAAAAAAATACAAGATGGGTTTAAGCTCAGCCACTATAAGAAATGAGATGGCTGACCTTGAGGATATGGGATATCTGGAGCAGCCTCACACATCTGCCGGCAGAATACCTTCCATTAAAGGATATAGATATTATGTAGATAGTATAATGAAAGATCTGATGGGTTTGACCTCAGAATTAGGTCAGGATGAAAGATATATACTTGAAAAATATTTGTTTGAAGATATATATTCTAAAGCCAATGATAGAATCGATGAAATTATCAAGAAAATTGCCAAGTTGCTTTCAGATATAACTAAATATACATCACTGGTATTAGCGCCGCAGGTCAATCAGAGCAAATTAAAGGCGATAAAACTGGTACCTATCGATGAAAGAAATATGCTATTAGCTTTGCTTACCAACACAGGTCTTGTTAAAAATACGGTATTTAAAATAAATGCAGTGTTAGATGCTCTTGAAGTTGACAGGATAAACAACCTTATAAATGAAAAACTAGCAAATTTAACCGTCGAAGACATAGATGACCACTTGATCACCAGTATAAAGGCCGAATTTAACAATGATGCGTTGCTAAACGATGTAGTGAACATGATAAAAAATTTTCTAAGGAGAGCCGATGATAGCGATATATTCATGGATGGTACCACGAATATATTTAACTATCCTGAGTACCAGGACATAGAAAAAGTAAAAAACTTTATGTCATTGCTCGAAGAAAAAGAGCTGCTTTATGAAGTATTGCGGCCGAATAGAGAGAATGAGATAGATATAATAATAGGTAGTGAAAATAAATACGATGAGACAAAGGACATGAGCATAATTATTGCCACATACAGATTAAACGGCAGATCTATAGGCAGCATAGGTATAATAGGGCCTACGCGAATGAATTACCGAAAGGCCATAGCTACTGTTAAAATAGTCAAAGAGGACATGTGCAAATTGCTGGAATACCTATATGGAATATAAAGACAAGGGGTGGGTTGAACGGTGGAAAAGCAAGAAGAAAAAAAGCAAGAAGAAATAGAGAATAAAGAAATAGAGAATAATGAAGTAGAGGATAGTATAAATCAAGATGAACCGAACACCGAAGAAATAAAAGAAGAAACCATCGAAGCCACAATGAAAGATACACCGGTAAACGACGAGCAGGATAAAAACGAGGCCGAAGATATCCAGAAACTCAAGGAAGAGCTTTATGAAAAAACAAGACAGGCAGACGAGTATCTAGATATAGCCAGGAGGGTTCAGGCTGAGTTTGATAATTTTAGAAAGCGGACTCAGAAAGAAAAAGAAAATCTCATTAAATATGCTAACGAGCAGCTGATATTGGCTATATTGCCTGTACTGGACAATCTGGAAAGAGCGGCTGCCGTAGAAGTCAATGAGGCTAACAAATCAATAGTAGATGGTGTAAATATGGTAATAAATCAGTTCAAAAAGGTCCTTTCTGATTTCGATGTAAAGGAGATCGAAGCAGAGGGAAAGCAGTTTGATCCATATAAGCATCATGCAGTGATGCAGGTGGAAGACAGTGGCTTAGAGCCTAATACAGTTGTAGAAGTGCTACAAAAAGGCTATGAACTAAATGATCGCGTAATAAGACCTAGCCTTGTAAAAGTTGCAAAGTAAAAATAGATTCAAGGAGGAATGATTTAAATGGGGAAAATAATAGGGATTGACTTAGGTACCACATTTTCATGTGTTGCAGTAATGGAGGGAGGCCAACCTGTAGTAATACCCAACGCAGAAGGTGCCAGGACGACGCCCTCTGTAGTGGCGTTTACGAGCAACGGCGAAAGGTTGGTAGGCCAGGTTGCAAGGAGACAGGCTATTACCAATCCTGAGAGGACGGTTATGTCCATAAAAAGGCACATGGGAACAAATTATAAGGTAAAGATAGATGATAAGGAATACACGCCACAGGAAATATCTGCTTTTATCCTGCAGAAATTGAAGAGCGACGCTGAGGCATATCTGGGCGAACCGGTTACTCAAGCTGTCATTACCGTTCCTGCATATTTTAATGATAGCCAGCGACAGGCGACAAAGGATGCAGGCAGGATAGCGGGGCTTGAGGTCCTGAGAATCATCAATGAGCCTACTGCCGCGTCTTTGGCCTATGGACTGGATAAGGAAGAAAACCAGAAAATTATGGTATACGACCTGGGTGGAGGTACATTTGATGTATCTATTTTAGAGCTGGGCGATGGTGTATTTGAAGTACTGGCTACCAGCGGTAACAACCACCTGGGTGGTGATGACTTTGATCAGAGGATAATGGATTGGCTGATAGATGGGTTTAAGAAAGAGCACGGAATAGATTTAAGCAAAGACAAAATGGCGTTGCAGAGGTTAAAGGAAGCCGCAGAAAAGGCAAAAATAGAGCTTTCATCTGCTACCTCATCGCTTATCAGTCTGCCATTTATAACTGCTGACGCTACAGGACCAAAACATCTGGAAGTCACATTGACCAGGGCAAAGTTCGAAGAGCTTATATCAGATCTGGTGGCTTCTACAGAAGGGCCTGTAAGACAGGCATTAAGTGATGCTAATCTCACTCCGGATCAGATAGATAAGGTCATATTGGTAGGAGGCTCTACCAGAATACCTCTGGTGCAGGAGACTGTAAAGAGGCTTACAGGCAAAGAGCCATATAAAGGCATAAATCCGGATGAATGTGTGGCTATAGGTGCGGCTATACAAGCAGCTGTGTTGGGCGGTGAAGTAAAGGACATATTGCTGTTAGACGTCACGCCACTATCTCTTGGTATTGAGACCCTTGGCGGCGTGTTTACAAAGCTTATAGAGCGCAATACTACGATACCTACAAGAAAGAGTCAGATTTTCTCCACGGCAGCAGACAATCAGACCAGCGTTGAGATACATGTGCTCCAAGGCGAAAGACCTATGGCCAGGGACAACAAGACGCTGGGGCGCTTTACTCTGACAGGTATACCCCCTGCTCCAAGAGGAGTACCGCAGATTGAAGTTACATTTGACATTGATGCCAATGGTATTGTACACGTATCGGCTAAAGACCTGGGAACAGGCAAAGAGCAGAGCATCACGATTACTTCTACCACTAACCTCAGCGAAGAAGAGATTGAGAGGATGAGGAAAGAAGCTGAGAGGTACGCCGAAGAGGATAAAAAGAAGAAAGAAGAAGCTGAGATAAGAAATAACGCTGATTCGGCTATATATCAGGCTGAAAAGACATTAAAAGACCTGGGTGACAAGGTAACACCTCAGGAAAGAGAACGGATAAACTCAGAGATAGAGAAGGTAAGAAAAGCATTAAGCGGCAATGATGTACAGGCCATAAAGAATGCCACAGAGGCATTATCTCAGGCATTCTATGAAGTGTCTACAAGAATCTATCAGCAAGCCGGTAGTGCTGGTGGAACCGGTGGTGCAGGCGGTACTGGAACCGGCTCCAACTCAGGCAACGATGGTAATACCTACAATGCGGACTACAAGGTTGATTAAAACCTGCGATTGAATTAAAACCTGCCCTGTCAGGGCAGGTTTTAGATTGAGGTGGTGATAGTGATTGGCTAAAGATTATTATGAAATATTGGGAGTAGATAGAAATGCGTCGCAAGATGATATAAAAAAGGCGTATAGAAAACTGGCCAAAAAATATCATCCTGATATGAACCCTGGCGATAAAGAAGCCGAACAGAAATTTAAAGAAATAAACGAAGCCTATGAAGTGTTGAGCGATCCTGAAAAAAGGGCAAGATATGATCAATTCGGGCATGCGGGAGTAAATGGCCAGGGAGGATTTGATACGGGTGGATTTGGCGGCTTCGGTGGCTTTGGTGATTTTGGCGATTTTGGTGGTTTTGGAGATATATTCGATATGTTCTTTGGCGAAGGATTTACGGGCCGAAGAAGAAATGCTCCACAAAAAGGTGCCGACATAAGGTATAGCATGACCATATCATTTGAAGAAGCCGCTTTTGGAGCAGAAAAGGAATTCAGGATTGAACGCACAGAGGCATGTAGTACTTGCGGTGGTACTGGTGCAAAGCCAGGGACCAAACCTGCAGTGTGCGGATACTGCGGTGGAACAGGTCAGATAAGACAGACTCAGCGTACGCCCCTTGGAAGCTTTACTCAGGTGAGGACTTGCGAACACTGCCATGGTACGGGTAAAATTATAAAAGAGCCATGTCCTGAGTGTAGGGGAACGGGAAGAGCCAGAAAATCCAGGAGAGTAAAGGTAAAGATACCAGCGGGTGTAGATAACGGTTCTGTTATATCCTTGAGAGGAGAAGGTGAACAGGGTATAAACGGCGGCCCTCCGGGAGATTTGTTTATTGAAATAAAGGTAAGGCCCCATGAAATATTTAAAAGAGAGGGACAAAATATCATATGTGAAATTCCCATTTCTTTTGTTCAGGCAGCCCTGGGAGCCGAGATCGAAGTACCCACATTAGAAGGCAAGATAAAATACACCATTCCTGAAGGAACCCAGAGTGGAACGATTTTTAGATTAAAAGGCAAAGGCATACCAAATGTTCACGGCTATGGTAGAGGCGATGAATTGATAAAGGTGTATGTAGAAGTGCCTAAAAAATTGACAGAAAAACAAAAAGAGCTTCTCAGAAAGTTTGCCGAAATAAGTGGTGAGGACGTCAATGAACAGAGCAAATCCTTTTTTGAAAAGATGAGAAACGTATTTGGAGGTTAGGGGTATGAGTTGGATAGAAGTCCAGGTTAAAACTACTCGGGATGCGGTAGATGCGGTTTCTAATATTCTTTATGATGTTGGTGCGGGAGGCGTTGTAATAGAGGATTTTCATATAAATTTGGATGAGGTCAACGAATGGGACGAAATAGATATAGACAGATTTATTGTGGATGAGAATATTGCTACAGTTAAAGGATATTTGCCAGGAGGCCCGGATTTGCCGGATAAGATCAATGTAGTAAAAGAGCGAATAAGAGAGTTGCGGAATTACCTTAATACCGGCGAAGGCACTATAAGCATCACAGAGGTTTATGAAGAAGACTGGGCTAATTCATGGAAAAAGTATTACAAACCGGTGAAAATCGGGCCTAAAATTGTGGTAAAGCCCGATTGGGAGGAATATGAGCCTGAAGATGGGGAAATAGTTATAGAGATGGACCCCGGTATGGCTTTCGGCACGGGCACCCATGAGACCACAAGGATGTGTATAATAATGTTACAAAAATATGTAGAGCCCGGAATGAATGTCTTTGACGTGGGATGCGGTTCAGGGATATTAGCGATAACAGCCGCAAAACTAGGGGCATCCCGGGTCCTGGCTTCGGATATAGATGATGTGGCGGTAAATGTGGCGAAAGAAAACGTGCAAAAAAACGGTGTAAGTGATGTCATAACCGTAAAAAAGAGTGATGGACTTAAAGAGGTGAACGAAATAGGACCAGCAGATCTAATTGTGGCTAATATAATAGCGGATGTTATCATAAAAATAACCCATGACGTCAGGGAAAACTTAAAAAATAATGGTATCTACATCGCCAGTGGTATCATAAGAGATAGGGAAAAAGACGTGGTAGAAAAATTAAAAACCGAAGGATTTTCTATTGAAGAAATTATGTACGATGGCGAGTGGGTTACGATAGGTTGTGTGTTAAATGCATAAGTTTTTTGTGCCGCCTCAAAATATATTTGACGATAAAGTTGTAATAGAAGATAAAGAAGATTTTAATCATTTTAAAGTTCTGCACATCAAAAAAGGCGAAAGCATTATAGTATCTGATGGTATGGGAAACGACTATGAAGCAGAAGTTTATAAAATAGATAAAGATAAGGTTACGGCAAAAATTGTAAATATCCTTCCACCGGTGGAGTCCAATATCGATGTAACCCTTTATCAGGCTCTTCCCAAATCCACTAAAATGGATTTGATTGTGCAAAAATGTACTGAATTGGGTATCAATAGTATTGTTCCTGTCATCACAGAGAGAGTGGTCGTAAAATGGGATGATAATAGCAGTAAACTTAACCGATGGAGAAGAATAGCTTATGAGTCATCAAAGCAATGTCGGCGGTCCAGAATTCCACAGGTACATGAGCCCATGAGCTTTGAAGAACTGCTGAATTTGATACCGACTTATGATATTTTTATTTTACCGTATGAAACTGAAAACGTGGTTCACTTGAAAGATATTATGAGAGCGGACAATAATTTTAAAAAAATAGGCATCTTTATAGGTCCTGAGGGAGGATTTAGCAATTGTGAAATAATCAAGGCCACGGAAAAGGGAGCTCGTGTAGTGACACTGGGATCCAGGATTTTAAGAACCGAAACAGCGGGTTTTGTAACTGTTTCAATAATTATGTATGAGATGGGGGATATTGGTTAATGCAAAAAAAAGCAGCATTTTATACGCTGGGTTGTAAGGTAAATCAGTATGAAACAGAGGCAATGGAAGAGCTTTTTGAAAATGCCGGATATACCGTGGTGGATTTTGACGATGTGGCAGATGTGTATATCATAAACACGTGCACCGTAACTGCCAGAAGCGATAGTAAATCCCGCAATCTCATCCATAAAGCGTTAAAACTTAATCCCAACGCGGTTATAGGTGTTGTGGGTTGCTATGCCCAGGTCGCACCCGAGGAAATCATGGACATTCCAGGCGTAGATCTGGTA
This sequence comes from Caldanaerobius fijiensis DSM 17918, assembly GCF_900129075.1. Lineage (NCBI taxonomy): Bacteria > Bacillati > Bacillota > Clostridia > Thermoanaerobacterales > Thermoanaerobacteraceae > Caldanaerobius > Caldanaerobius fijiensis. The sequence continues at coordinate 28,569 of NZ_FQVH01000001.1, read as the reverse complement.
GTAGGCACAAATCACAAACAGGAAATCGTGCATCTGGTAGAAGAGGCCATGAAAGGCAAGAAGATAAATGCGGTGGAAAACATATGGCAGCAGAAGGATTTTGAGCAACTGACAGTAAAAGGCCATAAAGGCAGGACAAGAGCATATGTAAAGATTCAGGAAGGTTGCAATCAATTTTGTACCTACTGCATAATACCGTATGCCAGAGGACCTGTGAGGAGCAGGCCTGTAGAACATGCTATGGAGGAAATACGCCGATTGGCCGCTGCCGGATTTAAAGAGATCGTGCTGACGGGTATACACATAGCATCATATGGAAAAGATTTGAAAGGTGAAAGCCTTATAGATTTGATAGAAGCGGTCAACGAGGTGGAAGGTCTGAAAAGAATACGCATGAGTTCTGTAGAGCCGTCTCTTTTAACCGATGAATTTGTGAGCAGGGTATCCCGAATGCCTAAGTTTTGCAGGCATTTTCATATTTCGCTTCAAAGCGGTTGTGATGAGACTTTAAGGAGGATGCATCGGAAGTATACCACCTCTGAATACAGGTCTATAGTAGAAAGGGTACGGCGGTATATACCTGATGTAGCCATAACCACTGATATTATGGTAGGATTCCCCGGTGAGACGGAAGAAGAGTTTGAAAAAAGTTATGAGTTTGTAAAAGAGATAGGTTTTAGTCATATTCACGTGTTTAAATATTCCAGACGAAAGGGGACACCTGCAGCTGAATACCCCGATCAGGTAAAAAACAGTGTAAAAGAACAGCGCAGTAAAAAGATGATACAGCTGGGTAACATATTAAAGCAAAATTATATGTCCAGATTTTTGGGGACAACACAGGAAGTGCTTTTTGAGCAACCAGTAAATGACAGACCTGGATATATAGAAGGTCTTACAGATACCTATATAAGGGTTTTAGTAAAAGGCGATGAATCTCTAAATAACAGGCTCATACCCGTGGAATTTACGGCTATAGAGGATGACCACATAATAGGCAAAATTAATTAAACAAGGAGGATTTTTCGAATTTATATTGAATATAAAATATAGTAGGTTTGGAGGTGAAAAGATGACTGAATGTATTTTTTGTAAAATTGTAAACAAGGAGATACCGTCAGAAATTGTGTACGAAAATGATCAGGTTGTGGCTTTCAAAGATATAAATCCAGTGGCACCTGTACATATACTCATTGTACCTAAAGTACACGTAAAGTCTATTATGGAACTGGATACAAGTTCTAATATATTAAATGGTGTTGCCGAGGCGATACAAAAAATTGCCAAAGACCAAAACATAGCTTGTGAGGGCTTTAGAGTTGTCAATAATTGTGGTACCTTGGCCGGCCAATCGGTAGACCACCTGCATTTCCATCTGTTGGGTGGCAGGGCTATGCAGTGGCCGCCGGGTTAATAGCTTGACTTTAATAGAAGAGGGGTATATAATGTAAATATACTTCGCCCAATGTACTTGGAAGGGGGGAGAATATTATGCCAGAAATCAGAGTTGGGGAAAATGAATCTTTAGATAGTGCACTTCGCAGGTTTAAAAGAGAATGTGCAATGTCAGGTATCCTTTCTGAGATAAGGAAGAGAGAACATTACGAGAGTCCCAGCGTAAGGCGCAAGAAGAAGTCTGAGGCTGCAAGGAGAAGAAAAAACAAATAGTGGAAGAAAAAATCCGGTTAACGCCGGGTTTTTTTATTTACTGTTCAGCATAGATATTAGTATAGAAATAAAAAAGGAATGCGGGGATATGTATGAAAGAAGATTTGAACAGGGTAAAAAAGGCTTTCGCCGATATGCTTGATTACCCCAAAGATGTCATACTGGATATGCCGCGGATCACGATGATAGGTGATATAGAGCTGGTAATAGACAATCACAAGGGCATTATAGAGTACAAAAGCGATATCATAAGATTAAATTCAGGATGTGGGGTTGTGAGGATCACCGGGAAAAATCTTACTATCAAGGAGATACAACCTGAAGAGATATATATAACTGGAAACATCACAGCCATAGATTTTATGCAGTAGGGTGATAATGTTGCGAAATAATGTGTGGAATTATTTGAAAGGTTATGTTAATATAAGAATTGACGGACTTTCCATAGAAAAATTTATAAATATGGCTGTGACCAGAAAAATCTGGCTGAAAGATGTCAAAAGATTATCTAATACCAGTATGCTGGCTACTGTCAGCATAAGGGGATTTTTTGCGTTAAGACCTGTGGCAAGAAAACTCAAGTTGAAGATATCCATAGTAGATAAAAATGGGTATCCCTTTTTGTTGAGCAAAATCAAAAGGCGAAAGGTATTTGTATTTGGGATTATTTTTTGTTTTCTTTTTGTGATGTATATTTCATCATTTATATGGGTGATAGATATCCATGGCAATGAAAAAGTCAGCACTAAAACCATTGAAGAGGTACTTGCCAGATGTGGAGTAAAACCAGGGGTTTTTAAATACGGCATAAAGCCATCAGAAATTGAGAGAAAACTTCTCATTGACATAGACGACCTTGCATGGGCGGGTGTCATGATACAAGGGACTCGAATCAGCGTGTCTGTAGTTGAAAAGAAAAAGCCGCCAAAGGTTAAAACAGATAATGCTCCATCAAATATTGTGGCGAGCAAAGATGCCATTATTGACCGCATCATCACATTTCAAGGAGATCCGGTGGTAAAAGACGGCGATACGGTGAAAGCAGGCCAGATTCTTGTTACAGGTATAATTCAAAGAGAAGGGGTACCTACCAGGTTTGTCCATTCCAGCGCCATCATCGATGCCAGGACCTGGTATGAAGAAGAAGCCATGATACCTATAAAAGATTCAAAGTTTGTTGACACAGATAAAAAGATGGCAAATTTATGGCTTGATGTAAATGAAAAGGTATTTCCCATATATGTGCGGGAAGTACCATATAAATATTACAGTAAAAGTATATCCAGGACCCCTATTCTCTGGTATGGCGATAAAAAATTTCCGCTCTGGATAGTAAAAGAGACATATAAGGAAAAACGGCTGGTAGAAAAAAGCATGCCACCGGAAGTAGCTCGCAAAAAAGCGGAAGAAATGGCTTACGAAAAGGTCTACAAAAAATTGCCCCATAATGCTATAATTATAAGTAAAAAGGTCATTGCCTCCAGCGTCTATAATGGTGTTGCCAGGGCTAAAGTCTTAGTTGAAGTTAAAGAGGATATTGCGAGGCAAGAAAAAATTGAGGTGAAGGAGGAATACGTTGAAAGAATCAACGATTCAAATAGATAAGTTAGAGGCTGCCGTGGCTTTATTTGGTAAATTTGATGAAAATATAAAGATGATTGAAGAAGGACTAAATGTGAGGATAGCTATAAGAGATAACGAGCTGAAGATCATAGGGCAGGACGAGTCTGTGAATTCGGCTTACAAGCTTATACAGAGGCTCTTGGAAATGTTGGAGCACGGTGAAATGATAACGCCTCAAAATATTGTGTACGTTATGAATCTCATAGATGGAGGCGAAGAAGAAAAGATAAAGAGCATATTATCCGACGTAGTCCTTATAACTTTCAGGGGTAAGCATATCAAATGCAAGACCATAGGACAAAAAAACTATGTAAACGCTATAAGAAATAATGATATCGTATTTGGCATAGGGCCTGCTGGTACAGGTAAAACATACCTTGCTATGGCTATGGCTATAGTGGCATTTAAAAACAAGGAAGTTAACAGGATAGTGCTTACAAGGCCTGCTGTAGAAGCTGGCGAGAAACTGGGTTTCTTACCTGGAGATCTCCAGGACAAAGTGGATCCGTATTTAAGACCGCTATACGATGCACTTCACGATATGCTGGGCTATGATACTTTTAACAAGTATATTGAAAAAGGGCTTATAGAAGTTGCACCACTGGCTTACATGAGGGGCAGAACCCTTGACGACGCGTTTATCATCCTTGATGAGGCGCAGAATACAACGCCAGAGCAGATGAAGATGTTTTTAACCCGTATCGGCTTTGGATCAAAAGCGGTTATAACGGGAGATATCACCCAGATAGATCTGCCTAAAGACAAGGTATCGGGTTTAGTAGAAGCTATAGATATCCTCAATGGTATTAAGGGTATATCATTTGTATACTTTACCGAGAGAGATGTGGTAAGACACCCACTGGTTCAGAAAATAATACAGGCCTATGGAGAATACGATAAGAAGGTCAAAAATAACTATTCAGTAAAAGCGAATAGGTGACATGTCATGTTTAACATTCAGGAACGATTGAGGCCTGTTTGGGGAAACTGTCTGAATATTGTTTTCTCTAAAGATATGCAGAGGCTATTGATGCTAATAGTGGTATATGCAGCAGTATTTTTTGTTCTATTTGATGGAGTTTCCCCAAAAAAATACGAATTGAAAGTAGGGGATATATCCCAGAGCGATATAAAAGCCCCCAGGGATTTTATTGATGAATATGCTACAAAGCGAAAGATTGATGCTGCCGTTAATGCCGTTAAGCCCAAATATGACCTGGATAATACTGTGCTACAGCAGTCTCAGGGCAAAATAGAGGATTTTTTTGACAAGTTTATAAACAGCGGTGACAGAGGGAAAATACAACCGGCCACTGTAAAAGCGGTTATAGATTTACAGGACAATTTAATAGAATACCTTAAGTCCCTAAAAGATGATCAATTGCTTCAATTAAAAACGATTGCAGTAAAGATTGTACACGATACCCTATCAAGACCTGTATCTATAGAAAGCCTGAATAGTGCAAAATTAGACGCCAAAAATCGCGTGCTTACAATGGATATTCCGGATAAATCCAGAAGTGTGCTTATGCAGATAATAGACAGTGTCGTAAAACCTAACATGATATACAACGAAGAAGAAACTAAAATGGCCAGGATGGAAGCAGCTCAAAGCGTTGAGAAGGTCATGTACAAAAAGGGACAGAGCATCGTAAAAAGCGGTGAAGTAGTGACAAAAGAACAATATAGAATTTTAAAAGCTATGGGTCTGCTAAAAGATACGGGACATACGGATTTGTGGTTGGTGGCCGGTGTAGCAGCATTTGCCCTTTTTATTGTAGGGATATTAGCCGCTTTTATAATTTTGTTTAAAGATGATTTAAAAAACGATACGAGCAGGTTGTTGCTTTTATGTATTTTATTTATACTGCCACTTTTCTTTTTACTTGCTTTTAAAGATATATCGGTGTACTATATACCTGTAGCTGCTATTGCAATGCTGTTTACGGTTATATTTGATTACGGCATTGCATTGGTAGGTACGTTTATGCTATTCATTATAAGCGGTTCTATTGTGGGTTTTGCTCCTGCTCTTTTGTCTATAGGCTTTATCGGCCCCATCGTTGGTATATTGATGCTGACAAGGGCACGACACCGAAATGCCATCATGTGGACAGGCGTGGCGATAAGCGCAGTTAATGCGCTAAGCATTTTGAGCCTCGGTCTTATAAACAGCAGTGAGATAACAATGGTTTTAAAGGAAAGCCCATGGGGTGTTTTAAATGGAGTTTTATCAGCGGTATTTGCCATTGGCACACTTCCGTTTTGGGAAGCGGCTTTTTATGTTGTTACACCCATGAGGCTTATTGAGCTTTCAAATTCAGATCACCCACTTTTGAAAAAACTGCTGATGGATGCGCCGGGTACGTATCATCACAGCATTATCGTAGCCAACCTGGCCGAAGCTGCGGCTAGTGAGATAGGTGCTAATGGGCTATTGGTCAGGGTTGGAGCGTACTACCACGATATAGGTAAGATTAAGAGGCCATATTTTTTTAAAGAAAATCAATTGACGATGGATAACCCTCATGATAAGATATCGCCCGATTTAAGCGCTCTTGTGATAATATCCCATGTAAAAGATGGAACTAAGATGGCCAGGAAATATAGGTTGCCATCTGTTATAAGGGATATAATAGAGCAACACCACGGCACTACCCTGGTATATTATTTTTATAACAAAGCGTTAAATATGCGGGAGGAATGTGAAGAAAAGGACTACAGATACCCAGGGCCAAAACCTACAAGCAAAGAAGCAGCGTTGGTCATGCTGGCGGATTCGGTAGAAGCTGCGGTAAGGTCTCTGGTCAATCCTTCAGAGGATAGTATAGACAACATGATAAAGAAGATAATAAGGATGAGAATGGAAGACGGACAGTTTGATCAATGTGATCTTACTTTTAAAGATATAGAAGGCATAACAAGGGCCTTTAATAAAGTATTAACAGGGATATTCCATGAGAGAATAGAATACCCTGATATTCAGCCTGAACAGGAAGGAAGATGATCATGGAAGTATATATAGATGATAGACAAGAAAGCGTGTATATAACGGAAGAACTAAAAAAATTATTGATAGATGTGGTGGAGAGTGCTGCTAAATCCGAAGGATTTGAAGATGTAGAAGTGAGCATTTCTATCGTCGATGATGAAGAAATAAGAAAGTTAAACAAAGAATACAGAGGTATAGATAGAGCGACAGACGTATTGTCATTTCCTATGATGGACTTTGAAGGGGATGATGCCATTATTCAGGAAGCTACTGATATTGTCATGCTTGGAGATATAGTCATATCAGCTGAGAGGGCTAAAGCTCAAGCCGCAGATTATGGGCACAGCTTTGAGAGGGAGATGGCTTTTTTGACCGTACACGGCATGTTTCACCTTATGGGCTATGACCACGAGAAGCCAGAAGATGCCAGGGTCATGAGGGCAAAAGAAGAAAAAATTCTTTCGGAATTGGGTATTGAGCGGGTATGAAAGCGAGGAATATTATAGAGAGTTTTAATTACGCCATAAATGGAGTAATATATGCCTTTAAATCTCAGAGAAACATGAAGATACACTTTGCAATAGCCATTTTAGTTTTATTTTTAAGTTTATTTTTTGATCTGAATAAATGGGAATTTTTAATATTGCTTTTTTCCATTACACTTGTTATCGTATCCGAATTATTTAATACAGCCATTGAGTCTGTAGTAGATCTTATAACGGATAAACATCACCCGATTGCTGCTATAGCTAAGGACGTGGCAGCAGGTGCTGTGTTGATATCTGCTATGAATGCCATTGCTGTGGGATATATTCTTTTTTTCTACAGGACCAATGACATACTCAGGAATATTTTTAGTAAAGTGAAGCATTCACCGCCATACCTTACTTTTGTGGTGCTTATAATCATCATGATTTTGACGATCATGTTAAAGGCCTATTTTAGAGATGGGACTCCCCTTAGAGGAGGCACGCCCAGCGGGCATAGCGCTTTGGCTTTTGGTATAGCCACTTCCCTTTCCTTTATAAGCGAAAATGTTCTCGTCATGGTGTTGTCGTTTTTAATGGCCTTTTTAGTGGCCCAGTCAAGGGTAGAGGGTAGGATTCATAGTGTATATCAGGTAATCACAGGAGCGGCATTAGGAATGGTCGTAAGCGTTCTAATATTTCAGTTGATGGAGAGGTGAGGTAAAATTGTATAAGTCAGGTTTTGTAACTATTATCGGCAGGACCAATGTAGGCAAGTCAACACTCCTGAATGCATTGTTGGGAGAAAAAATATCTATTATATCCAATAAACCACAGACGACGCGCAACGAGATAAAGGGCATACTGTCGGGGGATGGTTATCAGATCATCTTTTTGGACACGCCTGGACTTCACAAGCCCAAAAATAAGTTAAGCGAGTTTATGATAAAGACGGCTCTCAATACCCTTGAGGAGGTAGACTGCATATTGTTTATGGTGGAAGCCGACTCGGATGTAGGAGCTGGTGATAGATATATAGCAGGGCTTTTAAAAGATGTAAAGACACCCATTATATTGGTTTTGAATAAGATAGATAAGGTAAGTGAAGATGTCCTTAAAGAGCGGATTGAGGCTTATAAAGAGCTGGGAAATTTTAAAAATGTGTTATGGATTTCTGCTGAAAAAGGCCAGAATTTAAAAGAACTGGTAGACGCTATTAAGGAGGTATTGCCGGAAGGGCCACAGTATTTCCCAGAAGATATGGTTACAGATCAGCCTGAAAGAAATATCATCTCTGAGCTTATAAGGGAAAAAATGCTTTATTTCTTAAAAGAGGAGGTTCCGCATGGTACAGCCGTTGATATAGAAAGCATAAAATACATTGAGGAAAAAGGCCTTGTAGATATAAACGCGACCATATACTGTGAGAAGGATTCACATAAAATGATAATAATAGGCAAAAACGGGTCTATGATAAAGAAAATAGGGACAGCGGCCAGACTTGATATAGAGAGACTTTTAGGCAGTAAGGTGTTTTTGGAACTATGGGTTAAGGTTAAAAAAGATTGGAGAAATGACGAAAAAATCTTAAAAATATTGGGGTATCATTGATTGACAATGGCTATATAATTTGTTAAAGTATATATTGTAAGATAGATTAGGCCTGCGGGATAAAAAGGAACCCGACCAATTGATGTTAGAAGGGGGCCATTGTGCATTATGAATGAATTGCTGTGGCAGTTGTTCAAGAAGACGGGCGATATCCGGGTATTTATACTTTACAAAAACCTGGAAAAAATCTATTATTATAAACTAAAGGAAAAAGGTTTTCATCAAAAGGCAAAGTTATGAAAAGATTTCTAAAGACGCAGGCTGTCGTCATCAGGTGCGAGGATTTTGGTGAAGCCGACAGGTTGGTTACCCTGCTGTCAGGGCATTACGGATTGATAAGGGCCATTGTCAAAGGGGCTAGAAAGATCAAGAGTAAATTGGCTTCAGGTACTCAATTTTTGTCTGTAGGGTATTATAACCTTTATCACGGCAAAACCTTTTATACGGTGACGCAGTGTGAAGCTGTAAGAGTTTTTAAAAGCATTTTTGACGATATAAATAAATTCATGTACGCCAGTGTTATTGCTGAACTAGCATCGTATATCGCGACAGAAGGTGAAGCCAGTTATTCTCTCTATAACCTGGTTTTAAAAGCATTATATGAACTTGACGATTGTGAAGGAAATTGTGAGAACTATGTCATATATTTTATGCTGGAGGCCCTCAAAATAGCGGGCTTTAAGCCTGAGGTGGATGTGTGTGTTCGCTGTAGAGTGCCTATTGATGCTCCAGAATATTTCAGTATAAGCGATGGAGGTATAATTTGTCCCGATTGCATGCATAATAAATTACACATATACAGGTTAAATCCAGAGATAGCAGCTGTATTAAAGTATATGCTTACAGCAGATATAAAGGGCGTTAAGGGTCTTGTTTTAAGCAAAAGCTCGCGATATCAAATAAAAAAATTATTGGCAGCGTTTGTAAGTTATCATTTTGAAAAGGAAATAAAATCGCTACAATTTGTGGAGAAAGAGAGTGTTTGATATGGATGTAAGGCTGGAGGATATTGATGTCGTCAGGGAAAGAACAGGAGTAAGCTATAGCAAAGCAAAAGAGGCTTTAGAACAGGCCAATGGCAGTGTTGTGGATGCCATAATATTTATAGAAAAAGAACAGGAAAAGCAAGAAGGTGTATGGACAGAAAATATAAACGTAAAAGGGTCTGAACTGCTAGAAAAAGTTAAAGATATTATAAAAAAAGGTAATGCTACTAAGATAAGGGTTAAGAAAGGCGAGAAGGTTATTGTGGATATACCCATAACAGTTGGTGTTGTGACGACTATATTCTTTCCATATCTGACTTTATTAGCATCTATCATTGCTCTGGCAGCAGAGTATACACTGCAGATAGAGCATCCTGTTCAGGATACGACAGGTGTTTCAAATAGCGATATTGAAAATAAGCATTAAAAAGCAAGCGGCTTTCAAAAGACAAAAGCCGCTTGCTTTTATCGTGCATGACATGCTATAATAAAAAACAATGTATTTTGTATATAGAAGCTTAAGGAGGAGGACCAGTGAGTGCGATAAAATCGATGGATAAGCTAGTAGCGCTGTGCAAGTCCAGAGGCTTTGTATATCAGGGCTCGGAGATATATGGAGGTCTTGCCAACTCATGGGATTACGGGCCGCTTGGCGTTGAGCTTAAAAACAATATAAAAAAAGCCTGGTGGAAAAAATTTATACAGGAAAGCACTTATAATGTAGGAATAGACTCGGCTATTCTCATGAATCCAATGGTATGGGTTGCATCTGGACATGTGGGTGGTTTTAGTGATCCCCTTATTGATTGTAAGGATTGCAAAGTGAGGTTTAGAGCTGACAAGCTCATTGAAGATTATTTGAAGGCCAAAGGTATAGAAGGGGTTGTCGTTGATGGTTGGACCAATGAAAAGATGATGGAATACATAAGAGAAAACAACATACCGTGTCCTAACTGCGGGTCTACTAATTTCACGGACATAAGAAAATTTAATCTCATGTTCAAGACGTATCAAGGTGTTACAGAAGATTCAAAGTCCGAGATATATTTAAGGCCTGAAACCGCTCAGGGCATATTTGTCAATTTTAAAAATGTACAGAGGACGTCGAGAAAAAAGATACCATTTGGCATAGGCCAGATAGGCAAGTCTTTCAGAAACGAGATAACTCCCGGCAATTTTATATTCAGGACTAGGGAATTTGAACAGATGGAGCTTGAATTTTTCTGCAAACCTGGAGAGGACCTAATCTGGTTTGACTACTGGAAGAAATTCTGTTATGACTGGCTGTTATCTTTGGGTTTAAAGAAAGAGAACATAAGGTTCAGAGATCACTCTAAAGAGGAGCTTTCACACTACAGCAATGCCACTACAGATATTGAATATCTTTTCCCCTTTGGATGGGGTGAACTGTGGGGCATTGCCGATAGGACGGATTTTGACCTCAAGCAGCACATGAAATACTCTGGAGAAGATCTGTCTTATATGGATCCTGTTACCAACGAAAAATATGTGCCGTACTGCATTGAACCATCTGTAGGCGTTGATCGATTGGCTATGGCATTTTTAGTAGATGCTTACGAGGAGGAGCAGCTGGAAGGCGGCGATACAAGAGTTGTATTGAGGCTTCACTACGCGTTAGCGCCTATTAAAGTAGCTGTATTGCCGCTGGTTAAAAAGCTCAGCGAAGAGGCTTTTAAGGTATACGATGAGCTTAAAAAGTGGTATATGGTGGACTTTGATGAAACGGGCAGCATAGGAAAAAGATATCGAAGGCAGGACGAGATAGGGACGCCTTTCTGCGTCACCATAGATTTTGAGTCATTAAATGATCATTGCGTTACTGTCAGAGACCGGGATAGCATGCAGCAGGTAAGGATACCCATTGACCAGCTTAAAAGGTATTTTGATGAAAAATTATCATTTTAGCAAAAAATAAACCCATATATGGGTTTATTTTTTTTAGGTGCAGGAAAAATCATATGCGTGTAGAATAAGTATATTTAAGAAGGAGAAGATGCTTATGAACATAAGAGAGAGAACAGAAGAGATTGAAAGCATGATTTTATCTCCTTATGCCGTATTAAGCAGCAAGACAAAAGGGAGGCTAAAGGATGAGCCAAAGTGTGATATAAGAACAGAATTTCAGAGGGATAGAGATAGGATAATACATAGTAAAGCATTCAGGAGACTAAAGCACAAGACACAGGTGTTCATATCGCCATTAGGCGATCACTACAGGACGAGGTTGACACATACACTGGAAGTAGCCCAGATTGCAAGGACTATTGCGAGAGGTTTAAGGTTAAACGAAGATCTAACAGAAGCGATAGCACTTGGCCACGATTTAGGGCACACCCCTTTTGGCCACGCTGGTGAAGCTGTTTTAAACGAGATTATGCCCGATGGTTTCAGGCACAATGAACAAAGCCTTAGGGTGGTCGATATCCTAGAGCGAGAAGGAGGACTAAACCTGACGTGGGAGGTAAGAGATGGGATATTAAACCACACGAGAAAAAATACTCCTGCTACTCTTGAAGGCAAAATCATACAGTGGGCGGATAGGATAGCTTATATAAACCACGATATAGACGATGCTATAAGAGCAGGTATACTAGATGTCAACGATTTACCTTGGGAGACCACTCACATATTGGGCTTAACCCATAGTGAAAGGATAAATAACATAGTTGTTGATATTATAAACAATAGTATTGACAAAGATGATATAATAGTAAGTGAGACTATAAGACACGCATTGGATGTGTCATGGAATTATATGTATAATAATATATACGTAGGGTCAGAACCCAAAAAGGAAGAAGAAAAGGCGAAAAATCTACTCAGAGAACTCTTTTTTTACTTTGAAAAGCGACCTGAATTGATGCCACCTGAATATATAGACTTAATTGACAGATATTCACTCAAAAGAGCTGTGTGCGATTATATCGCTGGCATGACTGATCAGTACGCTATCCAGATGTTTAGAAAAATTTTTATACCGGATTCATGGAAAAAATGAAGGAATTTTAAAGGATATGTCGAATTATAATTTATTAGGCGTAAAGGTGATAGCCATATGGCTAAGATTTCACAGGATACAATTCGTAACGTTATAGAAAGCAATGATATTGTCGACATCGTTTCAAATTATGTGCAATTAAAAAGAGCAGGAAAAGAGTACAGGGGGTTGTGTCCTTTTCACAGTGAAAAGACGCCGTCGTTTTATGTCGACGGTGAAAGACAGGTTTATTACTGCTTTGGGTGCCATAGCGGTGGGAATGTTATAAGTTTTATAATGAACATTGAAAGTTTAAATTTTATTGATGCTGTGAAATTCCTTGCAAATAAAGCAGGTATAGCAATCAAAGAAGACCAGGTGAATGATCAAAGGAGTATACTATATGAGATAAACAGGGAAGCTGCCAGATTTTATTATGAAAATTTAAAAAGTAAGCGGGGCGTAATTGCATATAATTATTTGAAAAATAGAGGTATTGAAGATAAGACCATTGTTAAATTTGGACTTGGTTATTCGCAGAAGGCGTGGGATGGCTTGCTAAATCATTTAAGCAAAAAAGGATATAAAGTACAGGATATAGAAAGGGCAGGTTTAATTATAAAAGGCAAAGACGGGGCCAGCTATTATGACAGGTATAGAAACAGGATCATGTTTCCCATCATTGACAGCAGGAATAACATCATAGGTTTTGGTGCCAGGTCTATTGATGAGACCATGCCTAAGTACCTCAATTCGCCGGAGACGGAGATATTCAATAAAAGCTCTGTATTATATGCATTGAACTTTGCCAAAAAGAGCAGATCAAATCATTTTATTATAGTGGAAGGGTATATGGATGCCATATCTCTTCATCAGGCAGGCATTGATTACGCGGTGGCTTCATTGGGGACAGCCTTGACCCCAAAGCATGTAGAGCTTATGAAAAGATATAAAAATAGCGTGATTATAGCATATGATGCCGATGCAGCGGGAAAAATGGCAACAGATCGCGGTCTGGACCTATTAGAAAAGACTCATCTTGATATAAAAGTACTTGAGATACCCTCAGGTAAAGACCCGGACGAGTTTATAAGATCTGCGGGAGTACAGGCTTTTAAAGAAGCTGAGAATGCTGCTGTGCCTTTTGTCCAATACAGGTTAAAAAAGGCACAAGACGGGCTTAATTTGGACAACCCAGAAGAAAAAGCTATCTTTGTCAATAGAGCTTCAGATGTATTAGCAGATGTAACTGATGAGGTAAGGTTGAATTCATATATTAAATACGTGTCGGAATTGACAGGAATTGAAGAACCTATTATTAAAGCACATATCATAAAAAAAGTCAAGAGTAAAAATCAACAAAATAAGAATATCGAGTATATAAGTGGCAATAACAGGCATAATATAAATTATGAAAATAACGATGTTGACGATAAGACAAGAGTACCATTGATAGACGAGACGGAGCGAAAAGTATTGGCTGTATTGACAAACAGCCGGGAATTGCGTGAAAAATACATTTATTCATTAGAGGAGGATTTATTCAAATATCCTTTCAGTCAGAAGTTGCTGGTGTGGTTGAGGGATGTAACGTTACGGAATGAAAACATAGATGTGGCTGAACTAATGAGTAAATATGAGGAAGATGAAGAAATAGAGGAAGTAGGTAAGATTTTATCGATGCAATTGCCGCAAGAGCCTGAGAACACATTAATAGAAGGATTGCTGACATTGAAGAGAGAAAAGTTAAAAAGAGCAATATCAGAGCTTACTGTTAATATAAACCAGAGTAAAGACATAAATATTATTAAAAAGTTACAGCAGGAGGTTATGGAGATAAAAAAGGAATTGTTTAATTTAAGCATTAAAAAGTCGGAAAGGAGGGGACAAAATGGCTAAAAATGAGGCAAATAAAGCAAACAATAAAATAATGCAAGTAAAGAAATTAATACAAGCTGGAAAAGAAAAAGGCTCGTTGACATATCAAGAAATAATGGACACATTAGAAGACGTAGACATCGATGCCGATCAGATAGAAAAATTTTATGAAACATTAGAAACTATGGGCATAGAGATTGTTGGTGATCATCCCCTGGATGAAGTTGAAAAAGATGGTATAGAAAATATAGATGATGTAATTGATATAAATGATGTAGATGAAGATATCGACATGGATTTATCCATCCCTGATAATGTAAATATAGATGATCCTGTGAGAATGTATTTGAAAGAGATTGGAAAGATACCTCTATTGACTCCAGAAGAGGAGATAGAGTTAGCCAAGAGGATAGAAAAAGGCGATGAAGAAGCTAAAAAAAGATTGACAGAAGCGAATCTAAGATTGGTTGTATCAATAGCTAAAAAATATGTAGGCAGAGGAATGCTATTTCTAGATCTTATACAGGAAGGGAATTTAGGTCTTCTAAAAGCGGTTGAGAAATTTGATTATCGAAAGGGGTATAAGTTCAGCACCTACGCTACATGGTGGATAAGGCAGGCTATAACCAGAGCTATTGCTGATCAGGCAAGGACTATAAGGATACCTGTGCATATGGTTGAAACGATTAACAAGCTTATAAGAGTATCCAGACAGCTGTTACAACAATTAGGTCGAGAGCCTTCGGCAGAAGAAATAGCAAAAGAAATGGATATGTCTGTCGATAAAGTCAGAGAGATAATGAAGATAGCTCAAGAGCCTGTATCTTTAGAGACACCTATAGGCGAAGAAGAGGATAGTCACCTGGGAGATTTTATACCTGATGATGATATTCCGGCACCCGCGGAAGCAGCGGCGTTTACCCTGTTAAAAGAGCAGCTTATGGAAGTGCTTGATACCTTGACGCCTAGAGAAGAAAAAGTATTGAGATTGAGGTTTGGCCTCGATGATGGTAGGGCCAGGACCCTTGAAGAGGTAGGCAAAGAATTTAACGTTACCCGTGAGAGAATAAGGCAGATAGAAGCCAAGGCCCTTCGAAAACTGCGCCATCCCAGCAGAAGCAAGAAGTTAAAAGATTTTCTGGAATAGCCGGCATTATCCTCTCCATTTTGGAGAGATTTTGCTGGTTTTTTTATTTGCTAGTATTGACAAAGCAATTAAGAGTATGTATAATATAAATTGTGAGCTGAAAATTCCTCAGTAGCTCAATGGTGGAGCAACCGGCTGTTAACCGGTAGGTTGTAGGTTCGAGTCCTACCTGGGGAGCCAAAAGGGCCTTTAGCTCAGCTGGTAGAGCAACCGGCTCATAACCGGTCGGTCCGGGGTTCGAGTCCCTGAAGGCCCACCACTACATAAAAGCACATTTACAGATGTGCTTTTTTTGTATACTTTTATGCTCTTGTAAAAACAAAATTAATGTAGTATAATTAGAGGCGTTGAGGTATCAATCTTAAAAGTAAGCTATACATAGTAGGAGAAAGGAGTTTACATATGACGAAAAAGTACGTGTATTTCTTTAACGAAGGCCGTGCTGATATGAGAAACCTTCTGGGAGGCAAAGGAGCTAACCTTGCTGAGATGACAAATCTCGGTTTGCCTGTACCTCCAGGGTTTACTGTTACTACAGAAGCCTGTACCAGGTACTATGAAGATGGCGAAACGATTGCACCTGAAATCGTAGAACAGATCTACGATAAACTGGCTCAACTGGAAAAGGTTATGAATAAGACCTTTGGGGACACAGAAAATCCGTTGCTGGTGTCTGTTCGTTCAGGGGCCAGGGTTTCGATGCCTGGTATGATGGATACAATCTTAAACCTTGGGTTAAATGATCAGTCAGTTCTGGGCCTTGCTAAGAGCACCAACAATGAACGCTTTGCATATGACAGCTATAGAAGGTTCATTCAGATGTTTTCAGATGTCGTAAAAGGCATCGACAAGAATAAGTTTGAAGCAATTCTTGATGCTGTCAAAGAAGAGAATGGTGCCAAATATGATACTGATTTGACTGCTGAAAACTTAAAAGAAGTTGTAAAGAGGTATAAAGAGCTTTATAAAAAAGAGATGGGAGTGGAATTCCCACAAGATCCCAGAGAGCAGCTTATGGAAGCTGTAAAAGCTGTTTTCAGATCCTGGAACAACCCCAGAGCTATTGTGTACAGAAAAATGAATGATATACCCAGCGATTGGGGTACTGCTGTAAACGTCCAGGCCATGGTGTTTGGTAACATGGGCAACGATTCCGGAACAGGCGTTGCTTTCACAAGGAATCCGTCAACAGGAGAAAAGGTTTTGTTTGGCGAATTCTTAATGAATGCACAGGGCGAAGATGTAGTGGCAGGTATCAGGACTCCCCAGCCCATATCACAGCTTAAGGAAACACTTCCAGAAGTATACGATCAATTTGTCCAGATAGCAGAGAAATTAGAGAAGCATTATAAAGATATGCAGGATATGGAGTTTACAGTAGAAAGAGGTAAACTCTACATGCTGCAGACCAGAAACGGCAAAAGGACGGCTGTAGCTGCCCTTAAAATAGCTGTTGATCTGGTGAATGAAGGGCTTATAGACAAAGAAGAAGCAGTATTGAGGGTTGATCCCAAACAGTTAGATCAACTGTTGCATCCAACGTTTGATGCTAAAGCATTAAAAGAGGCCAAACCTATAGCTAAAGGGTTACCTGTGTCTCCAGGTGCTGCAACGGGTAGGATATACTTTACGGCAGAAGATGCAGTAGCTCATGCCAAAGCCGGTGAGAAGACCATACTGGTAAGGCTTGAGACATCGCCTGAGGATATCGAGGGTATGTATGCGTCACAGGGTATTCTTACAGGACGCGGTGGTATGACATCCCATGCTGCAGTTGTTGCAAGAGGAATGGGTCGCTGCTGCGTTGCAGGCTGTGGTGAGATCACCATAAACGAGGAAGGAAAGTATTTTACAGTTGGTGGCAAGACATATAGAGAAGGTGACTGGATATCATTGGATGGCAGCACCGGTTATGTATACGGTGAACAATTGCCCACAGTTGAGCCTACAGTTACAGGCAACTTTGCTACGCTGATGAGCTGGGCTGATGAAGTGAGGAAGCTTAAGGTAAGGACCAATGCCGATACACCGAGAGATGCTGCCACAGCAGTAAAATTTGGCGCAGAAGGTATAGGATTGTGCCGCACCGAGCATATGTTCTTCGATGAGGACAGGATCCCTGCCATGAGGGAGATGATCGTTTCTAAGACTGAAGAGCAGAGGAGAAAAGCACTGGCAAAATTGTTGCCTATGCAGAAAAATGACTTTAAGCAGTTATACGAAGCCATGGGCAGCCATCCTGTTACCATAAGGCTTATAGATCCTCCATTGCACGAATTTGTTCCCCATGAAGACGAGGACATTGCGGCACTGGCTAAAGAAATGGGCTTGACTTTTGAAGAACTCAAAGCTACGGTAGAAAGCCTGAAAGAGTTTAACCCGATGTTAGGCCATAGAGGCTGCCGTCTTGCGGTGACATATCCTGAAATAGCAGAAATGCAGACAAGGGCTATAATGGAAGCGGCTATAGAGGTTAAGCAGGAAAAAGGCATAGAGATAGAAGCAGAGATAATGGTGCCTCTGGTAGGAGATATTAAAGAGCTCAAATATGTAAAAGATATCATAGTAAGAGTAGCAGAAGAGGTTATAAAAGAAAAGGGCGTCAGGGTTGAGTACCATGTAGGTACCATGATTGAGGTTCCTAGAGCGGCTCTGACGGCGGACAAGATCGCTCAAGAAGCAGAGTTCTTCTCCTTTGGAACCAACGACCTCACGCAGATGACCTTTGGGTTCTCGCGTGACGATGCCGGCAAGTTCCTCAACGATTACTATGACAAGAAGATCTACGAATTTGATCCGTTTGCAAAGGTGGATCAAGAGGGCGTCGGCAAACTCATGAAGATGGCTGTAGAATTAGGCAAAGCCACAAGACCTGATATCAGGCTTGGCATATGCGGTGAGCACGGCGGTGATCCCAGCACCATCGAGTTCTGCCACAATATAGGTCTTGATTATGTATCCTGCTCACCCTACAGGGTGCCTATTGCCAGATTGGCTGCGGCACAGGCAGCTGTAAAGGCTAAGAGAGCTGCAAAATAATTGTGAACGTAAAATAGGTGTATGGAGAGGTCGATGACCTCTCCATATATTTTTATAAGGAGCGGCATAGATGACATGAAGTTAAAATTGGGTAAAAGGTTAAAGGCTATTGTGGATATGGTAGATAGATGTGGAGTAGCTGCGGAAATAGGGACGGATCATGGCAAAATTCCGGTGTATCTGGTGGAAAATGCCATAGTTCAAAAGGTTGTAGCCAGTGATATAAGCGGGCCGTCACTGGAAAAAGCTATAAGATTGGCAGAAAAGGCAGGGGTACAGGAAGCTGTAGATTTTAGGCTTGGGGATGGGCTTAAAGTATTGAGGCCGGGAGAAGCCGATACTATAATAATAGCGGGTATGGGCGGAGACCTTACCGTTCATATGCTGGTAGAAGGAAAGGACATAGTAGGTGATGCTGTACTGGTATTACAGCCTATGAAAGACGATAGCTTACTTAGAAGATGTCTTATAGAATTGGGATATTGTATAGTAGATGAAGATTTGGCTGAAGAGAGGGATAAAATATATACTATTATAAAAGCGAAGAAAGGCCATATGAATATCAAAGAGAATATATTTTTGGAGATAGGGCCGATTTTGTATAGAAAAAGGCACCCGCTTTTGTGGCGCTATATAGATTATAAAATAGGTTTGATGAAAGATATACTGAGGCAAAAAGAAGACGTAGACCTGGCGTATAAAATTCGAGAGATGGAGGCGATGTTAAATGAACTTAAAATGTCATGACGTTATAAAGATCATCGAAGAACTGGCCCCTAAAGTTCTGGCTTTAGAAGGAGACAATGTAGGCCTTCAGATAGGCGATCCTGATAAAGAGGTTAGAAGAGTAATGGTTGCCCTTGACGCAGTACCAGCGGTGGTGTATGAAGCCATTGAAAAAAGAGTAGATATGCTCATAACTCATCACCCCTTTTTTTACCGACCGGCTAGAAATTTAAGGTACGATGTTCCGCAAGGTCATATTACTCAACTCCTTATAAAAAATGACATCGCTCTATACTCAGCTCATACAAACCTGGATTGTGCTATAGGGGGTGTAAATGACGTACTGTGTGATGTGCTTGAACTAAAAAATAGGGAGGTACTTGATAAAGGATATGAAGAAGGGCTTAAAAAAGTGGTGGTATTTGTACCAAAAGGGTATCTGGACGCAGTAAGGGACGCTATGAGTGAAGCGGGAGCGGGTCATATAGGCAATTACAGCCATTGTACCTTTGCCTGCGAGGGGATAGGGACCTTTAAGCCCCTTCAAGGGAGCAATCCCTTTATAGGCCAGGTTGGAAAGCTGGAAAAAGCGGAAGAATACCGCCTTGAAACCATTGTTCCCGAAAGCAGGCTTGATGCCGTAATCAAGGCAATGCTATCAGTACATCCCTATGAAGAAGTTGCCTATGATGTGTACCCCGAGGACATATCATATAAAATATATGGATTGGGCAGAATAGGCGAACTGGAGAAAGAAATGGATTTTTCAGAATTTGCCTGCTATGTCAAAAATAAATTAGCAGTTACATTTGTAAGAGCTATAGGCAAGAGAGATAAAAAGGTAAAGAAAGTAGCGGTATGCGGAGGCAATGGGACAAGTCTTATACAAAAGGCCATATCAAAAGGAGCAGATGTCATGGTTACAGGTGATGTGGGATATCATCAGGCCCAGGATGCGCTGGCAGCGGGATTTTCGATAATAGATGCAGGCCATTATGGTACAGAAAAGGTTGTCGTACCGTATTTAGCGGGTTATATAAGAAAAAAATTGCATCACGCCGATTTAGAGGTGATGCAATCAGAAATAGACATTGAGCCTTTTTCTATTTTCTAGTGAGGATTTCGGGCAGTTCGAGATTATATGCATTAGCTGCTTTTAAGACTGATATCTTGCAGCCGAGTACTGCCCATAAACCATATCTTTTTCCAAATTGATCTAATAAATCATTCAATATGGTTTTGCCATCGCCGGCGATAGATTGGACATTTCCGTCTTCGTCGGCTATTATGTTGAAGTCATTAAGCACGGCAAAGGTTTTATCTTTACCTAGAATGCCCAATTCTCTTTTTATTACCATTTCTATTAAATCCTTGTATGTTCCCATCATACCACGACCTTTCTTAATAATACATGTAGTCGCCAGGATCTAATTCTTTAAGGGCATCTATGTATTTTTGTATGTCTTTATCGATTATAGAGCCGTGCTGGGGACATATCATCTTGATGTCCAGCTGTTCGATCTTTTCCATAGCTCTATTGAGGATTTCCTTGGAAGGCATGTAGTTTTCATGAAAAGCTTTCATGGCCTCTATATAATATTTGTTTGCAAAAAGGTTCCAGTCGTAAGAAAACGCGCCGAATATATCACCTGAAAACAGAATTTTGCTTTTTTCATCATAGGTTACGAACATCCCTGGGAAATGGCAGTAAGGCGTGAAAATAAACCTCAAAGTCCTGCCGCTTTTTAGTGTCAACTTCCACTCATTTTGATCCACGTAATAAAAAGGCGCTTTAAAGCCATAATGAGCCATGAGTATAGCAGCTCTGGAATGAGTTACCACTTTGAGATCCTTTCTGTTTATAACTTCCTCAAATTTTGGGATGGAAGCGCAAAGATCTGGATCTTGATGGGACTCTAAAATGTAATTTATCCTCCTTATGTCGATGATGGATACTACTTTGTTCAATACGATAGGATAGTGGGGAACCGATCCTGGTTCTATAAAAACCACGTCTTCGCCGTCGTCGATTATGTACGGATTGCAGTGCAAACTGGCTGATTCATCAAAATACCCAACCCAATATATGCCTTCGTCTAATTTAACAGCTTTGTCCACATCGTATCCTTCCATTTCTACCTCTCCTTTCCCTCTGTTTTAAATAAATCATATCATGACTTCACTGGAAAAAGTATCAAATATACAATCAACGATGTTATCACAATAAAAATTATACCATTAGTTTATGTAATATACAATATATATTAGGAGAAAATTAATATTCATATGGTTCTCATTTGCATAAATTATATATTATAGTAGATGATATATTGTGGAGGTATTAATAGATGGAACGGGGAAAAATTTCTACAAACAAATTGACCATGTTGAGCGTTGGCGGTATTATTGGCGCTGGATTCTTTTTGGCCAGTGGTATTGCTATAAAGGAAGCAGGGCCTGCTATATTGATAAACACACTTATAAGTGTTTTTTTAATGTATACTGTTTTTCAGGCATTGGTAGAAATGATCACGGCCCAGCCTGTTGCAGGCTCATTCAGGGTTTATGCTCAGGAAGTTCTTGGAAATAGATATGGATTTATGAGCGGATGGCTATACTGGGTAGCAGGTGTTTTGGTGATGTCCAGTGAGGTTACTGCATCAGCTATATTTACCAGGTACTGGTTTCCTGCAATTCCTTTATGGGTGTTTACTTTGATGTATTCTGTGTTAATAGTAGGGGTAAATCTTATGGGGATTGAGGATTTCAGCCTCATTGAATCTATTTTTTCCGTTATAAAGGTGTTGGCTTTGATGTTTATAATTATTGCAGGGATAGTATTGCTTATTATGCTATCACCTAAAAGGCCTGATATCGGGTTTGAAAACTACGTAAAATTTGGCGGCTTTTTTCCCAACGGTATAAAAGGCATGTACGGCGCCATGCTCATGTCCCTTTTGTCGTTTGCAGGTATAGAAGTGACAGCAATGGCGGCCAATCAAGCCAGATCCGAGAGGACCATAAAAAACACCTTGAGAAATGTAATAGCATTGCTCACTATCCTTTATACAGGTTCTTTTGTGGTACTTTTAGCACTGACCCCATGGAAATTAATAAGTGTGAAAATAAGCCCATTTGTAAAGCTTTTTGATTTTGTCAAAATTCCATATGCTGACTCTATACTCAATTTTATAATATTAACTGCGGCACTTACTACCATGAACGCTGCTATGTACGCAGTAACACAGGTACTCTTTTCTCTAGGGCAAGGGGAATTTGCCCCTACGCTATTGGCGAAAGAAAACAAGCGTGGAATACCTATATATGCTCTTATGGCCACATCAATGGGATTGATAATAGCGATAACATTATCATATATCCTGCCAAAGGCAGTTTATGAGTATATAACCAGTTCTGCAGGCATTATACAGTTCAGCAACTGGATTATAATACTCCTGACACATATAAAATTTAGAAAGTACATCGACAAAAAAGGTATGAAGGATAAGTTAACTTTTAAAGCGAAGGGATATCCGCTTTTGTCCTGGATAGGCCTGATAGGTGTGTTGCTTGTAATATTGTCATCGCTGGTGGTACCTAAAGAGAGGATAGGCTTTATTGTGGGAATTGTGATTATATTATTTCTTTTCATTTTTTACAGTGTAGCCAAAAGAATAAATCTGTTTGAGAGGTGGTGATCTCAATATAAAATACAAAGGTGTTGTAAGAGAGAAGAAGGAATTTTATAGCTTATATAGAAATAATTCAAAAATTTAAAACAAACATTAAGTCTAGGGGGATTTAATATGGGGAATAAAAGTAATATTTTTGTATTGCATTCATCCCATCTTGATTTGTATTGGATCGGCGAGCAAGCGGACTGTTTGGAAATTGGCTCTAAAATAATCGACGATGCAGTAACATCTGCTGCTGCTAACGAAAATATGCATTTTTTAATTGAGACTGTAAGATTTTTAGAGTATTATATTGACAGGCACCCAGATAAAAAGGATATTGTAAGAAAATTGTTTTTAAATAGACAACTGGAGATAGGCGCTTGTTATACTGACAGACTCGAGAATACCCATGATGGCGAATCGCTGGTTAGAAATGTGACGTATGGCAAAAGAATTTTAAGTGAATTATTGGGAATTGATACCCAAATCACGGTACACTCTGATTTACCCGGATTGGCTGAACAATCTCCGCAAATATTTAAAAAGGCAGGAGTTAATTATTATCTTTTTTCACGTGGATTTAAATACGGAGCGAGATTTTATTGGAAAGGTCTGGATACAAGCAAAATAATTGCTTACAATTTTCCTGTTCATTATTCGTATTATAACATTGAAGGTGAAATAATACCCTATTTGAAAGAGATAAAAGAATCTATACTTGCTGAAGATATATTGATATCATGTTCAGCGGGCGATCTTGGAGACTTTAATACGTTTGTTTCGAAAGAAGATGGAAAGTGGCAAAGGGTTAATGTAGGAGACCTTTTGGAATATTTAAATAAAAAGTATAATGATTTAAACTTCAAAGTATCAAGCGCAGTCGATGTACTAAAAAATATGGATAATAGTTTGTTAGAAGTAAAAAGTGGGGAATTTCCTTCGCGATGGGGTCATAATGCATCGGCGCTTCATGTTAAGTTATATCAGCTTGATAAAAAAGTTACATCACAATTAATAGAGGCAGAGAAATATAGTGCTATATGCGAGCTTCTTAACATACCAGTTTTATATAGTGAGCCAAACAATCCTCTTAAACACAAAGGTGGTTCTGGAGGAAAAAGAAGATATTATGACTTAAAAATGGCGCCAGGAACTACCAAGGAATGGATAGATTATGCGTGGAGATTACAATTGGTAACGCAGGATCATAATTATGGTGGTGTTGGGGGAGCTCAAACAAATTTTGATAGAAATATGTATAAACAAACAGCACTTTATATTGCGAATAAAATTAAAGATTTGAGTTTAGAAAAACTTTGTTCAATTATTAAGGCTGAGAAAAATTCAGTTATCGTCTTTAACTCTATGAACTGGAAAAGATCAGATATAATTTATTTTGAGGCAAACGATTTAGATGATACGAAGCACTATGTTTTAAAAGATAACGAAAATAATGTGTATCCGATAGTAAATTTGAATCAACAATATTGTGCATACGTGGAGAATATTCCCTCTTTTGGTTACAAAGCGTTTAGGATAGAAGAGGGCCTCGGGACATCCATTGCCAATAGAGAAATATTTGAAAAAGACGATTTTATAATATTAAAAAATAAATATTATGAAATCTCAATAAATAAAATAGATGGTACATTCAATTATATAAAAGATCTTGAATTAGGGATAGATTTGACTAGAAATGAAGATTTTTTAGAAATAAATGCATTTTTGGATAATTCCGTTGGTGTGGCAGAAAGAGAAGTTAATAAAGAACTTTTAGATAGTTCCAGAAAGCATGTAAGAAGCGTTAGAATTATTGAAGACAATTGTCTTTGGACAAAAGTACTTATTGAAACAGAAATTTGCAATGCAAAGATTAGATTAGAAATCTCATTGATCCACGTGAAAAAACAGATAAGAATAAGACCAACGCTGTATTGGCCGGGCGTTCCAAATGTACAGATTAAAATGAAATTCAATTTTATAAATAACTTCAAAAAATTGTTTTATGCAGTTCCATATGGTGTACAGGAATACGGTAGATATTTAGCAGATTCAAAAATATTTGCACCTGACGAGATATCTGATGAGCTTTATATGCGCTATAGAGAGGTTCAAGGCTGGCTGTCACTAAACGGTGATAAAGCTTCCATCTCATTAAGTAGTGACCATTCTGCATTTGATATCAATTATAATGAGGTAAATGATTTAAGTGTAATCCTTTTAAGAGATGTAAGAAGTGGTGGGGATGAAGATGTTTGGTTTTTAAATGAGGGTGAGCTAAAGTGGGATTTTTCAATTTCATCATACATTGGCATGTGGAACGAAAATGAATCGTATAAAGACAGGTGGGAAATGCTATATCCATTAGAAGCAAAAATAAAGGTGAACGAGAATGATGGCGCTGTATTACCGTATGCAGGTTCATTTATCACAACAGAGGGAAATTGTATTTTGACGGTATTTAAAAAATCTGATTATTATAAAGATAATTATATTGTGAGAGTATTTAATACAACAGATAAGGAAAGTTTATTTAAGCTGAGCAGTAATATTACCTTGTTCAATATAAAACCATGTGATCTCAATGAAAAAGATAGCTCTGAAGCCGTTGATGTAATACATCCATATGAGATTAAGTCATTAAAATTATGGAAGTAATTCGTGATTGACATATACTAATATATGTGCTATTATATATGAGCTGATAGGAAATGAATATGATATGTGAGTAAGCCGGATGGTCGCGTGCTGTGCACGAGGAAAGTCCGGGCTCCAAAGGGCAGGGTGCTGGGTAATACCCAGTGGAGGTGACTCCAAGGAAAGTGCAACAGAGATATACCGCCGATGAGATGTCGGTAAGGGTGAAAAGGTGAGGTAAGAGCTCACCGACAGCCAGGCGACTGGTCTGTCCATGTAAACCCCACCTGGAGCAAGGCTAAGTATGGAGGCGATAAGGTGGCCCGCCGATGCCTCGGGGTAAGCCGCTAGAGGTGTCAGGCAACTGACATCCTAGATAAATGACCATCCAAGACAGAACCCGGCTTACAGGCTTACTCGCTTTAAAAAAAGACCTGCTTTTCAGCAGGTCTTTTTTGCTATTTGCCACCGAATAGAAAATAATCATGGATGGATTGGAGAGATACTTATGAAAGTTGGAGCTGCAAAGGCTGCAGCTACTGAATGGGTTATGCAGCATGCTAGTAAAGAGGAGTGGTTTCAGGGTGCGTATTTCAGTGGCTCAACTGTAGAAATGTCGAATGACGCTGAGTTGTCAACATCGTCCGATGTAGACATTGTGGTAGTCACTGCACTGGACGAACCCCCGCCTAAATTAGGAAAGTTCTTATATAATGGAGCTTTACTGGAGGTTACTTATCTATCCTGGAATCAGCTTTCTTCGGCGGAGAAAGTTTTAGCGAATTATCACTTGGCGGGCAGTTTTCGAGTGAATACAATCATTGCTGATCCTACAGGACGTTTGCGGCAGTTGCAATCACAGGTGTCTCAGCACTTTGCTGAAGAATTGTGGGTACGTAGGCGATGTGAGAATGTCATGAAAAAAATTGAGAATGGATTGAGGAGCATTGATACATCTGCACCATTTTACGATCAAGTGACATCATGGCTGTTTCCGACTGGTGTGACCACGCATGTTATTCTGGTGGCAGCACTTCGTAATCCCACCGTACGACGCCGCTACGTTGCTGCCCGTGAAGTACTTATGGAATATGGTCATTTAGATTTCTATTCAAATCTGCTTGAATTACTTGGGTGTACTCATATGACTCCGCAGCGTGTCGAAGAATATGTCGACGAGCTTGCCAGAACATTCGATGCTGCTGTGACTGTCGCAAAAACGCCATTCTTTTTCAGTACTGACATAACAACCATAGCACGACCCATTGCTATTGATGGAAGTCGTGAACTTATTCGAAGTGGTTATCATCACGAAGCAGTCTTTTGGATCGTAGCAACATTTGCGCGCTGCCATAAAATTTTGGCTGCAGATGCCCCATCCGATCTGCAGCGAGCATTTACTCCAGCTTTTGAAAATATAGTCGCCGATCTCGGTATTACCTCTACTGACGATATCATCTGCCGTAGCCAAGATGTCATCCGCTTTCTTCCCAGGTTGTGGGAAATTGCCGAGGATATCTTGCTCAAAAATCCCAATATTGTAACCAAGTATCAAGGACGCCAAGCAGTTCAAAAACCATACTAGTATTCATAAAATTCCCCCATTGTTATAAGTGTCGCACATAAAAAAATTCTGTGTTAAGTTTGTGTTGAAAAAAGAGAAGCCTTTATTTTTTATTTTGTTATGGCTTCTCTTTTTTTGTATTTATTAGATTTCAGGGATATTTATTTCCACCTCACGTCCGCTTTCTACAGATCTGATAATACCATCAATTATGGCCTGGTTGTAAAGTATTTCGCTGGTGGGTATGGGAGCCGGTCTGTTTTGCAGTATCGCATCTACAAAATCTCTGACCTTCTTTTCAAATATACTTGGCCCGTAATTTTGCTTGAGAGGTATTGCGGTTTCAGTATGCTGCCCTAATATATCCTGGTACAGGTATATTGGTCCTACACCGCCATCCCATGCGCCGCCCCATGGGCTTCCAAGTCCTGGAGATTTCACCTTTAAGCCAGCATTTTCGCCCAGGAAGATGGTATCGCCCATAGTATCCATGTGCATAGCCCAGGAAATCCTGAAATCTATAACTGTTCCGCCTTCCAGGCGTATAAATGCGGCGGCGAAGTCATCAACATTGAATTCTGACGCCTCAGGGTGATACTGGGGTTTTGTGCCAAAATAATTTGAGGCATAGGCCGACACGGTCAACGGCTTTGGATAACCGATGGCATTGAGTACCATATCCAAAGAATAGCAACCGATATCCGCCAGTGCTCCTACTCCAGCGGTTTCTTTCCTTATGAAAGTGCCGCCGGGCATACCCCTACGTCGCCCACCACCTGTGGAGATGTAGTATACTTTGCCCAGGATCCCCGATTGAACGATCTGCTTTATCATCTGCATATTGACGTCATATCTGGGCTGAAAACCTATTGTGAGAATCTTTCCTGATTTTTTTTCAGCCCTTACCATTTCAACAGCTTCATCTAAAGTGACGGACATGGGTTTTTCACAGAGAACGTGCTTGCCCGAATTGAGGGCGTCTATGGTACATACGGCGTGAGTTGTATTGTATGTACATACGCTTACGGCATCCAGATCCAGTTCAAGTAGGTCCCTGTGGTTCTCGAAGGCCTTGGCCTCTGTTAAACCGTGGCGGTCCAAAAACGCTCTGGCTTTTCCAGGTACTATGTCTGCACCTGCCACCACTTCCACTTCAGGAATGTTCTTGTAAGCGTTAACATGAGCATTGGCGATGCCGCCTGTCCCTATTATACCTATGCGTAATTTTCTCATCACCTAATCCCCCTCGTATAATATGATTTGTAATCAACCAAAAAGGTCGACCTTTAACAAGATTAATAAAGATCTTTGATATTTAAATATTGTTTCTTTAAATTTCACCATGATTAAATCTATCAAGTGCCACTTGATACTTATGCATACATCGCATAGCTACTACCCATGTTTGGGAAGATGGGTTGTCAAGCCCGAACGCAGTGAGTTCATTTTAGGCTTGACTACTCATCGACCAAACATATAATCCTCTCTGCGATGTATGCTCGATTGCTGCATTTTGTATTGTAGTACACGTATTCCCTCTTTCTTCTTCAGGTTGT